>DASSXK010000070.1:0-2213 GCA_035703945.1 Ktedonobacteraceae bacterium
AGTATCGGTAGCATTATTGGGAAGATCTTTGCCAGTGACCCAGTGGATTGGGGCATCAAAATGCGTCCCGGTATGCTCACCCAGGTTGAGAACATTCCAGTACCAGCCCGGTCCCCGACTATCGTAACGCGAGATTTCCGTCAGGGTCAGGCCGGGCGAAGGTGCAAACATATCCGGCAGATCAATCACTGGCGTCTCCGGACCCAGCGGCGTGGTCAGGTCAACCACTTTCAAGCGACCGGTATTCAGCTCCTCGATGAGCTGGTTTAAAACAGTGCTCGTCATAGCTTTTTCCTCCAGCAATTCTTACGGACTTTCTGGACTTTAAAGATTTCAAGAACCATCAGAGATAGTTATTTTGTGCTCTCGCGCTTCAGCGCCTCCAGGGCGCGTTTGAACTGGAAACGATTCTCCAGCAGCGGCAGATCCATATGAAAGGTCTTGGGGCCAATCGCCTCGACCTTCGAGATAATCGTCGTCATGGTATTGCTTGTCAGTGCTTTATCGACGGCAGTTTGCAGACTCTCCAGCGTATTCGCTTCAAACACCTGGGGAATCCCCGAAGCCCTGGCAATTCCGGCCAGATCGGTTCCGATAGCGGTCGCCGTCGGAAACCCTCCCACGGAGAGCAGGCTTTCGTTGTCAAAGACGAGGTGCAGCAGGTTCGGAGGTCGATAGCGAGCCATCGTACTCAGGGTCCCGAGATTCATCAGCAGGGAGCCATCGCCATCAACGACCACGACTTTATGGTCGGGCATAGCAAGCGCGATCCCCAGACCCATTGAGGAGGCCAGGCCCATGGCGTGCTCCAGATAAAAGAAATTGTGGCGATGTCCGAGCGTGTACAGTTCAACCGCCACGGCCCCCATGATTGTCACCACGACATGTTCTTTGATCGTTGGATAGATCGCCTCTAAGGCAGCTTGTCGTAGCATCTGCTTATTCCTCCCACATCAATTCACGCGACATCAGGACGGCAACAGGATGCAGCGAGGCGTGGGCCAACGTCTGGGCATCTTTGATCCGCCGCTGAATATCCGCTGGACTGGTCAAATGCCAGATCGGAATATTCAGGGCCCGCAGAATTGGCTCGGTTGCCAGGCCGCCCTGGGTCTGCCAGGGGTCCTTTTCACCCCAAGATCCTCTGTAACTGATAAGTAGTAATAGGGGAATCTTATAGAGCAGTGCCAGGGAGACAATCGCATTAATTGAGGCCAGGAAACCATGATTTTGCATAAGCAGGGCAGAGTTCACGCCCGCGAGATGCGCCCCCGCCGAAATACCGATCCCTTCCTCCTCTTTTGCCAGGCGTACAAGAATCGTATCGGGATCTTCATCGGCCATACGCATCAAATGCACCAGCCAGGTTTCAGGCAAAGCGGAAAGAATCTTGACATCGCAGGCTTTCAGCGCATCAAATATCAGCCTGGAGTTCGTGACTGAGACAGGCATACAAAATACCCTCCTGTAAAAGCGAGAAGGAGCACACAACTGGCATGTACGCGTCAATCAGGTAATATCTCCAGTATAACATGATTGTCAGGAAGATTCTTATACTAAACAAAGAGGTCCGGCACAGATGAGAACATAGAGCGGTAATCTTCGTTACATTCAAAGTTTAAAGAAGATAATACGAAAAATAGCTATTCCAAAAAAACAACAAATACGCTACAATCGACAGGATATTTACCTTTAAAATATGCTCAGACATACGAGTGGAATCCAAATCACCTCCCACTATTCAAGGGCGATCCAGATACAAGCAAATAAGGGATGAGATAATGCTAAAAAGCTGGTCAATCCAAAACTTTAAGCCTATCCTCGATTCAGGAGAGCTACAACTTGCACCTGTAACTGTGCTTGCAGGTCGCAATAGCTCCGGCAAAAGCAGTCTTATTCAATCAATCTTGATGATTTCTCAAACCTTGAGTAGTCGCGTCCTGGATCGAGCTCTCCTCCCTTATGGCCCAACAATTCAATTAGGAACGTTTGAAGATATTTTAAGTGAACAAACGCAACTGCGTAGCCTGATTATTGGATTCGAGCTAGAGGTAAAACAAGAGAAGAAAAAAACGCCGGCAAGAGGATTACGATTAGCTGAAGGAAAAATCATTCGTGATCCAGTAACAGAAATAAAATCAGTCAGAACAAATTTACATTTTCGGAGCGCAAGCGATGATGGAACAAGCACATCTGCAATTGAAGCATCAAAA
>DASSXK010000530.1:0-6979 GCA_035703945.1 Ktedonobacteraceae bacterium
CGTGAAGACCTGGAGAAGCTGGGTGTTATCTTCACCGATATGGATACCGCTCTGCGACAATATCCTGACCTCATAAAAGAATACTTCGGAACCGTCATTCCTCCTTCGGACAACAAGTTCGCTTCACTGAACAGCGCTGTCTGGAGCGGTGGTAGCTTTGTGTATGTGCCAGCCGGCATACGCGTGGAGATTCCTCTGCAAGCGTACTTCCGCATCAACGCCCAGAACATGGGACAGTTCGAGCGCACATTGATCATTGCCGAGCCCGGTTCTTACATTCACTATGTTGAGGGCTGTACCGCTCCGACGTATGCAAGCGATAGCCTGCACAGCGCAGTCGTTGAGATCATCGTCAAAGAAGGCGCTCGTGTCCGTTATACAACTATTCAGAACTGGTCCAAGAATGTCTACAACCTCGTTACCAAGCGTGCAGCGGCTTACCGCAACGCCACAATGGAATGGGTTGATGGCAACCTCGGCTCCAAAGTCACGATGAAGTATCCAGCCGTGCTGCTGATGGAAGAGGGCGCCCGTGGCGATGTCCTTTCCGTCGCCTTTGCCAGCGATGGCATGCACCAGGATGCTGGCGCGAAGATCACCCACCTGGCCCCACATACCACTTCACAGATTCTGTCGAAGTCGGTTTCAAAGGGTACCGGTCGGGCTTCATATCGCGGCCTGATCCGCATCAATCCGAACGCACATCATACAAAATCAAACGTTCGTTGTGATGCTCTCCTCCTCGATGAGAATGCTCGTACAGATACGTATCCAACGATTCGTGTCGAGAACAACCAGACCGAGATCGGCCACGAGGCAACTGTCTCCAAGGTCGGTGAGGATCAGCTCTTCTACCTGATGAGCCGTGGTCTGGATGAATCCGAGGCCTACTCCCTGATCGTTAATGGTTTCATTGAGCCGATCACCAAGGAACTTCCGATGGAGTACGCAGTTGAACTGAACCGTCTGATCCAGTTGGAGATGTCCGGGAGCGTGGGCTAAGCGTTACCCCCTACATAAATCCTTGATCCACGAAAAGAAGGTTGCCTCAACGGTGACCTTCTTTCTTTTTAGCTTCCATCCACTCGCTCCTCTTCTGAAAATGGCAACGCTGTAAATTTTCCCTCCTCAGCAATACGAATAGTGTAGAGTCGCTCAAAGCCTTCACTGAAGGTTGGTCGCGTCAGTTTTTTAGCCGCCGTGTATACTGCCACATCTGGCACGCGTTCAAGACCCGAACGTCCTCGGTTACGTATCAGGCTCGCTCGCACATCTGGTTCAAAATAGTAACCAATAATTTCAGCGCCGTATTGCTTCCCTAGAGCAATCAGAGAGGCCCGATCCTCGATAGTGGGATTCGTATTGTCCACAACCAACGAACGGCCCGCCAGAAGCGCCTCATCGACCAATTGATGTTGCTGTACCGCCTTACGTACATTCCGGCTCATAAGATCTTTGCTCACCAGTTGATGAGTATCGGCAAACTGCTGACGGTACCAGCTACTCTTCCCGGACGCTTGCAAACCTATCAGGATAATCAACTCCATGCCTCATAATTCTCCTCAATCAGCCAAAGAAGCTTCAACGATCAGATTTTCCAGTTGCGTTATAAAACGGAAGAAACTATACTGGAGATAGATTGTGAAACCTATCCCTAAATGATATGATCCTTTAACCGAATATTGTAAATATACATCTTACATCATAACAAGCAACTTGCTACCTGGCTGATTGGGAAGTGTAAAGGAGGCAAAGCAATGGTTGCAGACCTGAAATGGCACGCTATGCGCGTTGAAGACTACTTACAATTAGAGAAAGCAAGCACCGAGGCCCGCCATGAGTTCCTGGATGGACAGTTATTGATGATGTCCGGAGGAACGATCGCTCACGCTCGCATTGCACTGAATATTGCTAAACTTCTCGACGCGGCGGTGGGTGATAGTCCTTGTCATGTCTATACCTCTGATGTCCGCGTTCAACTATCTGTTGAACGTTATGTCTATCCGGACGTAAGCGTGAGTTGTGAGGCTTCCGATCATCAGGATCTGGCAGATACCATTCACTCCCCCCGACTGATTATTGAGGTTCTCTCACCAACCACCGAGGCATATGATCGTGGGAAAAAATTCATCTGCTATCAGGAATGTGCGACGATTCAAGAATATGTCCTGGTTAACTCTCGCTACCAATCAGTTGAGGTTTTCCGCCGCAATGAAACATTGTGGACATATCAACGTTTTGAGCCTCATCAAGAGATAGAGTTAATCAGTCTGAACCTCTATATCCCCTTCGCATCTATCTATGAACGCGTCAGTATACCTCTAACAGAGGAACACTGATCCCTTTAGTAATAAAAATTCTTCCAACAAACACAAGTAGCAGGCACAACATCTCCTCGCCCTTGCGATATGTCATGCCTGCTACCCTGGTATGAAATCGTTAAAATCAAGCTAAACTTGTCAGGAAGTTGCTTCCGCAATCACCTGCTCGTCGCTCACATCGTGCTGAATTGTAGCCTGGCCAATAAAGAACAGCGCAATCCCAACAATAAGCGAGAGTATTCCAATGCCGCCGATCCACACAAGCCACTGATTATAGGAAAGCAGAGTGGTCCACGGCCCCGTAAAGATCACGTAGACGCCAACCGCACTCGCAATCAAGCCAAGCGCCGAACAGAGATAGAAAACCCAATCGGGAGCCAGGCGAGCACGAGTAAACTCTTGATGGAACTTATATCGAATGATAATCACATCAACAAAGAGAATTACCATCGACACACACCAGATCACGGTCACTGCCGCCTGCAAGATATCATAAATGACGGTCGAAAGGTCTGCTGGCTTCAAACCAGTATTCACAAGGTAAGGCGCAATGATGAACGCAATTGCTGCAAAGAGCGCAGAAATGATACTCTGCACCAATACCGCAACCCAGGGGACGCGGTTCGCATTGACCTTCCCCATAATCGCTGGCATCCGTCGATCAAGTCCCGAAACAAAAAGCAGCCGCCCAAACGAATAGTTGTAGACAGCCGTATTGAACAGGAAGAAACCGATAAAGATAATATTAACCACGATCCCCAGAAATGTCCCTGCACCTCCAAAACCTGACGTGACAGCTTGCGCAATCGCCGCCGGACTTCCTTGAGCAGAAACAGGCTTCACGGCCGTCATGACCCCAAAGGTTCCCAGCAGATAAGCAGCCATAACAACAGCAGAGCCCCAGAGCAGATAGCGTGTAATCGACCTCGTATGCGTAATCTCCACACCCATATTTAATGGGACCTCAATCCCCAGCAGGGCCAGAATCACGGTTCCATAGAAAGTAAACGTTGCGGGCGCAGGTAGCCAATTATGCGCACTGTAATCTACGTGGGCAGTATTTCCGCTCAGCACAGAAATTAAGCCCGCAATCCCAACAAGCAGAATCGCGCCCCCATACGAAACAAACACCACATTGACAACATTCTGGGTGACTCTAAAACGCATAATCGAGAGCACAAAAGAAAAAGCAATCACCAGGATAATCACCAGCCCCTGCTGCCAGGGCTCAGTCAAAAAATTGGCGTTAAGCTGCTGAATCAAAGCAACAACAGCATCGCCGGTCGCAATCATCACCAGGATGCCTGGCCACCAGGCACAAAAGCCTGCAAAGAATCCCATAAAGGGACCAAACGCCTTGTTGGTCCAGACATAAATCGAACCTTCACCGGGAAACATTAGCCCGAGCTGGCCGGTCACAATCGCGCCAGGAATCAGGAACGTTAGAAAACCCAGTATCCAGTAACTATACGCCGAGGCACCAGCCCCACCAGCCACAACCGCCGAATTACTGATAAAGAGGACAATTGCGACAAAGATGGCAACCATGTCGAATGAGTTCAAAACCCTGGGAAGAATTCCCCCGGCAATCCGCTCCGAGCGCAGGCCTTCTCTCTGACCTGAAACAGTTTCCATAGAGATTTTCCTTCCTTCACACCGGAATACTCAAAATGCCGACTAATTGCTGTCGTAGATACGGTTGCAACGTTACAAAGAAGGGAGTATCAATGGTCGGGTGGGAAATCAAGCGCTAGTATAAAAATAAGATATTACATATTTGTTGTCAATATATACTCTTCTATTGCCTCTATTTATATTTGATGCCGATAGCACCTGCTGACGATAGCTCTCCTGTATCGCTTGCTTTGATAACTTAACTGGCGTAAAATCAAGTATGCCTGCATCTCGCAACCTGCAAGGTTACAAGACGTATATCTTGTAGGTATACCACCGCCAGTGTGCGCGTTACAAAGCTTGAAAAACCCAAACGCCTGGGAATGAAGAGGTAGAACAAGTTGGCCCACTGTCTGAATCCACGAGTTGAAGGGGGACATCCAAACCCCGAAAATGCAACAACCTGCCAGCGTTGTGACTTCCTGGTGCAAGGTGCACGTATCGGTATTTATGAAGTCGAATCCTATATTGGAGCCGGCAGTTACGGATATGTTTACCAGGTTCGTGAACCGGCCCCACTCAGTCGCATACTCGCCCTGAAGGTATTGCGTTTCGATCAGTTTAATGAAAAAGCCCTCAGTAACTTCTTTGATGAAGCACGTCGGATCGCCAGTCTCCAATATCCACATATCTTGCCTGTCTATAATTTTGGACAACTAGAGGACGGCCGTCCTTACCTGGTCATGGAATATGCGCCACGCACGATTCTTGACGTCTTTAAACGCGAAGATGGCACGCGCCGTCTGGCCCTGGCCGAAGAGCTTATTCCCTATATTCAGCAATCAGCCGAAGCGCTGCATTATCTTCACTCAAACGGCCTGATTCACCAGGATGTCAAGCCGGGCAACTTGCTCATTGGACGGAATGGACAACTGCTCCTCTCGGACTTTGGTGCAACATTTTACCTGGGCATGCAGACCCACGCTTCGCTCGGTGAAGTTACAGGCACCGCCACCTACATGCCACCTGAGCAATGGCAAGGCAATCCCCGGCGCGACTCCGATCAGTACGCTCTGGCTATTTGCTGCTATGAATTGCTGGCTGGCCGGCCCCCGTTTTCATACAAACGCATCGAGGAAATGTGGAATGCCCACCTCAAGGAGCCCGCACCATCGCCGCAAAAATTCAATAGCAGAGTCCCGGTAGAGGTTTCAGCAGTCTTACAACGCGCAATCGCCAAGGATTACCGCCAGCGTTATGTCACGATCCTGGAATTCAGCGAAAAGTATGAGCAGGCAGTCAAACAGGCGCAACGCCGTTACCTTTGTCAGGAATGTGGATTTCAGAATCGCACAGGGGCCAGGCGCTGTAGCAACTGTGGTACCCAGTATGAGAAACGCATCTGCACCTACTGCGGTGCCCCGATCCACTTCGGCCAGCGTTGCTGTGCAGCCTGTGGTCGCCTGACTACGCCACCGCCAGGAACGCCAATGCACAGCTCCCTGGAAGGCTTGAGCGTCCGTCACGGACGCTATACCATTCAGCGCGTCTTGAGAAACAATGAGGATAGCGACGTGGTTATCGCCGTCGCTCGCGATACCGAAGCCAATCAACAGGAAGTGATTCTCAAGCGCTGGGAATGTACATCAGCCCCGCCTGAGCGCCTGAAACAGGAGATTCAGCACTATGTTCGAGGTACCGAACCCCTGACCCGTCTGAGGCATCCCCTGGTGCCACAGGTGCTTACTCGCTTTGGAGAGGGGAAATATTACTATCTGATCCAGGCCTACATTGCCGGCGAAAGCCTTGAGGAGCATATGCTTAAGCTGCTGCGTCCTCTGCCCGAAGCCGAAGTACTGGGCTATATGAATATGCTCTTAAATATCCTGAATACTCTGGATCAACAGCCCCTGGCCTTGCGTCACTACGACATCTCGCCGTCAAATATCTTAATTGAGAGTACACGTGGTCGTATCTTCCTGACTGGATTCCAGGTCCAGCCTCCCCAGCCGCCACAACAGAACGGCCAATACCGCCATCGCACGACCCGTAAGCTGGCAACCTCGCCTTACCTGCCCGTCAAGGACATGCCCTATGACCAGCGCACCTGCATCTATGCCCTGGCCGCCACCTGTCACTATGCCCTGACCAACCATCCTCCGCCACACTATCCCGCTTTTCCCCCCGTCCGGCTGCTCAATCCAGCCGTCTCGCCTGGACTGGAAGATATTCTGAGCCGGGCCTTAATGGAAGATAAAACCGCTCGCTATCAGAGCTATGCCGAAATGCAAAAAGACCTCAAGCGCCTGCTTTAATCGCGCTTGAGGTCTATTAGTATTCAGATTATGAGCGCTGCTCTACCGCTACATAGGTCACATTCTTCGGGCCAACGTATTCGGCGCGAGGACGAATCAGACGATTGTTGGAATATTGTTCCAGCACGTGAGCTGTCCAGCCAGAAATGCGGCTGCTCGCAAAAATCGGGGTATCGAGGTCAACTGGCACACCTAGCGAGTAGTAAACAGAGGCAGAATAGAAGTCAACATTAGCGTAAAGGCCTTTGTTCTCCTTCACATACTGCTCAATGATGCGGGACATCTCGTACCAGCGGGTATCGCCGTTACGTTTGCCCAGCTCCTCTGACATGAGGCGCAGATGGGTCGCACGAGGATCATCCGTACGATAAACACGATGGCCAAAGCCCATGATGCGCTCCTTGCGTTCAAGGGCGTCCTTGATAAAGGGCTGGGCGTTTTCAACCTTGTCAATCTTCAAAAGCATACGAATGACTTGTTCGTTCGCTCCACCATGCAGCTTACCGGACAAAGCACCAATTGCTGAAGTGATAGCAGCGTACATGTCCGCCAGCGTACCAGCGGTGACACGGGCCGCAAACGTTGAAGCATTGAGTTCATGGTCAGCATGCAGGATCAAAGCAACATCTAACACATGAGCACTATATTCATCGGGCATCTCGCCCTTTAACATGTAAAGAAAATTGGTAGCATGATTATGATCAGGCAGGGGAGCAACTGGCTGGCGTC
>DASSXK010000484.1:0-2833 GCA_035703945.1 Ktedonobacteraceae bacterium
ATCAAACTATGCTACGCAAGGTCAAAATCGAGGGCGGCGATCTGAAGTTCAGTGCCGCGCATTTCATCACCTATGGAGGTAAGTGCGAGCGCTTACACGGTCATAACTACGGGGTCCTGGTGGAGATGGAGGGCGAGCTGGGTGAGGATAACCTGGTGTTCGACTTTACTGTGTTAAAACAGATTACACGCGAAATCTGCCGCACGCTCAATCATCGCTTCCTGCTGCCCCTGGAGAATTCTCATCTTGAGTTGAAGTCCTCCGAGGAGTCCTGGGAGCTTAAATTTGAGGGACGACGCTACGTTTTCCCAACTACCGATGTTGTCGAGCTGCCGATCGATAATTCCACGGCGGAGCGCCTGGCCGAATATATCTGCGGACAGCTCTTGCGGAGACTGTCTGCCCACCACACCTCCAATCTCCGCACGATCACGGTCGGCGTTGCCGAAGCGCCCACCCAGACCGCCTATTATTCCACGACGTTCTAAGACCTCTCTGCCCCAGGGAGACGATGAGCGCCGTGAAAAACCTGCTTTCCGCGTCTGTCCTCCCTGGATAGCGCTTCCCCCGTCTCCAAATTGCCGCATAACGATAACGTCCCCATTCCCCGAAACGTCTTTGGTGTTATTGATGTACAATGGTACATATCGTAATCGAACAATCTTGAACCAAGAAAGCTGGGTTATCAGTTGGAGAAGTTGCCACATATTCTGGTTATTTTTGGAAGCTCACGCCAGGGCCGTCGGGGAGAAGTTGTTGTAAACTGGCTGATGGAGCGGCTGGACATCCGCACCGATGCCACCTTTGAACTGGTCGATCTGCGCGACCTTGCCATTCCATTCTTCGATTCCCCTACCTCACCGTCACGCGGCGTGATTATCCCTGGCACCGAAGCCTGGTCGGCCCAGGTGAAGCAAGCTGATGGTTTTATTTTTATCACGCCCGAATATAATCATGGCTATCCGGCGATCCTTAAAAACGCGCTCGATGTTCTGTACCGCGAATGGGTCCACAAGCCAGCAGCGATTGTCAGTTATGGTGGATTAGCGGCCGGCTATCGTGCGGCGGAGCAGTTGCGCCAGGTCTTCATTGAATTGAAGATGGTTCCGGTCCGCGACCAGGTTGGAATCTCGCTCGTTCCCGGAGCTATTCCTGGTATTGATAACGAGCCAGGATCGACCGGGGCGTTTTTGCTTGATCGCTCCTACAACATGATGCTGACAGAACTGCTCTGGTGGGCTGCGGCTCTGACTCCAGCCCGAACTATGACATCGTAATCTGACAAGGCCTGTACCATCTAGCTTGAGGGTAATTCCTGATTGCTTTTCGATCCAGTCTGATGGACCTCTTTTGTCTGCCTGCTCCCTCTTTTACCTGTTTTAACGAGTTGGAGGGAGTAGTTCATCTTCCTCAGGCACCAATATCTCCTGAAGTACTCTTTCGCTTTCAATGATGCTCGCTTGTTGTCTCGGTAGTCGCACAAGTACCAGTATTCCTGCCAGCATATAGCCCATCGCCTGAAGATTGAGTACAGTCACGACTCCCAGCCGGTCCGTCAAGGAGCCCGCAGCGACCGTCCCAACCAGGTAAGTCAGGCCCGTGACCATCCCCAGCGCCCCGAAGATCCGACCACGATAGGTATCGGGAGAACAGGCTTGCAGCAACGATTGCCAGCCGATCCGACCGATACTTATCACACCAACGACGATAAAAAGCCCGACCGAAACCCAGTAAAATGGCCAGAAGGCGGGCGTATTGAAGATCAGGAGGTCGCCAAATCCAAACGTAATACAGGTCAGGCTAATTGACCAGCGGGACATCAAGCGCGATGTTATCCGCTCCCCGAGCACGCCTATCAGGAGTCCACCAAGTAGACCACCGATCGCCTGTGCGCTCATAAGCTGTCCGATTTGTAGGGCCTGCCCATGCAGCACCTTGTAGACAAAAACCGGGAACAGCACACTCATCACGCCTTCTCCCAGCATCATAATCGCGCTCGTCGCCACCAGCACCGAGAGAGTCCTCTCCGAGCGAATCACCAGCAGCCCATCAATCCACTCTTGCCAGAAATGGCTTGTGACCTTAACCTCCGTTTGCGCATCTACTGACTCAGTAGATGCTGCTTTTGTAACACTGATCAACCCGATCAGCAGAGCCGCAACTATAAAGGAGATTACATCCGCCAGCACAATCCCATTAAGCGCAAATATTGCCGCAATTAAACCCCCCAGCGCCGGACCAATGAAGCGAGCGATGTCACTGGTCAGTGAGTTCAGGGCGTTAGCCTGAACCAGTTGTGCCTTCTGAATCAGCGTTGGAAGTAGTGCATTTTGGGCGGGTATTGTGAACTGCTCAAGCGAGGCCTCCACCAACATCACCACGTAGACGATCCAGATTCGGTCCGCTGTCCTGACAAATAGCAGTGGGAGCAGTCCCAGTGCCAGCAATCCATTCACAATGATCAGTGTCCACTTGCGATCCCAACGATCAACAAAAACGCCAGCCAGCGAACCAAGCACAATATTTGGAATGCTTGTCAGCAAAATTGAGATGCTCAGTACCAGCACCGAGCGTGTTAACAGGTAAGCGTATATAGGCAGACCGATGTTGAGAATCCAGTCGCCGATCGTTGAGATCAGCCCGCCCAGCCATAATAGCGCGAAGTTTCGCTGACGCAGTGCCACAAACATGCAGAGGCTCCTTCCTGTCAGATCGCGTACCCTTTGAAAGGCACCCTTTGAAAAGCCAATTTGATGCCCCGATCCAAACGTCCGAGGCACCATCACAAATCCGCTCGGCAGCCAGCGATCCCTACTTCACGCCAACGACCGCC
>DASSXK010000636.1:0-18267 GCA_035703945.1 Ktedonobacteraceae bacterium
CCTTGCAATAGCTAGATAGTCCTATTACACACGGACAAAGCCGTAAAAGCATGAACATTGTATAATAAGAAAAAGTCTCACCAAGAAGACCGATACATTCAGAAATCAGGGCCTTTATTACACAAGTGCCCTCTCTTTACCTTATAAAGGTCACTCAATGTCAGTACAGGAGATTTATTGCGATGACTGCGGGGCAGCAAATCTACCAGTCGCTCGCTTTTGCCACAACTGCGCCGCACCATTACCATTCAAACATACAACCGGCGGTCTACCTGAAGAAACATTACTTACAGGCCGTTACCAGTTAAACACCCGCATTGGACAGGGCGGAATGGGCGCCGTCTATAAAGCTGCCGACACGCGTTTTAACAACCGTCCCATCGCCATTAAAGAAATGAGCAGGGCCGGTCTAACTGATGCTCGCCTGGCCGAGGCCGAAGCTTCATTTGAACGAGAGGCGCTGCTACTCTCTGATCTGCTGCATCCAAATTTGCCACGCATCTACGATCATTTCACAGAAGAAGAGCGCTCCTATCTGGTGATGGACTTCATCGAGGGTCAAACCCTGGAAGAATATATCGAAAAAGTTGGGGGTGGTCCTCTGCCAGTAGATCAGGTCATTAACTGGGCCGAGCAGCTTTGCGATGTACTTAGCTACCTGCATACGCACCAACCACCTATTATCTTTCGCGACCTCAAACCCTCCAACGTCATGATCAGCGATAGCGGCCATCTCTATTTAATCGATTTCGGGATCGCTCGCATCTTCAAACCCGGACAATCGCATGACACCGTTGTCCTTGGCACACCAGGCTACGCCGCCCCCGAACAATACGGGAAGGCCCAGAGCACTCCCCGCTCAGATATTTATAGTCTGGGCGCCCTGATGCACTTCATGCTCACGGGCCTCGATCCCAGCGACCAACCATTCTTCTTCCGACGAGCAGCAAGTGTCAACCCAGCCGTTAATAGCAACCTGGAAGCCTTGCTGGAGCAGATGTTGCAAATGGACGCCGATAAGCGGCCAGACAGCGCCCAAACGGTCCTTAAAGCCCTGCGCAATCACACTTCAACTCCGCTCCCAAACGATGTGCCGATCGGACCCGATCCAAAGCTGGATAAGATGCTGGAAGAAGCCCATGTGCTCTACGTCCAGAAACATCTGAACGAGGCACTTACAACCTATGACAAAATCATTCAGCAAGATGCCATGTTTGCACTGGCGTGGCAGGGTCGAGCACTCACACTTGGACAGCTACAACGTCACCAGGACGCGTTAAATGCCTTTGAGCGGGCCATTGCGATCCAACCTGGACTGATTGTCTCCTGGAATGGTAAAGGAGCAGCCTTAAGCGCCTTAAAGCGAAATCAAGAGGCGCTCGTTGCCTTCGAAAAAGCAATTCAGCTTGAACCGACCAATGCCGCCTCCTGGAATGGTAAGGGAGCGGTCCTTAGTTCTCTCAATCGCTACGACGATTCATTAAAGGCCTTCGATGAGGCGACACGCATCGACCCCACGATGGCTCAGGCCTGGAACAACAAAGGCCTGGTCCTGATTCAGCTTCATCGTCAGCGCGATGCCCTCAATTGCTTTGAGCAGGCCCTGAAATATAACAATACAATCGCGAGTGCCTGGAATGGCAGAGGACAGGTGCTCTATGAGCTGGGACAACTCAAAAGCGCTCTTGAAGCATTTGAGCAGGCCTGCACCTATAATTCAGCCATCCTTCCGGCCTGGAATGGACGAGGCAGTGTGCTTTACGATCTGGGTCGTTTGCCAGAAGCTCAACGAGCCTTCGATGAAGCCTTAAAGCTAGAGCCAAACTATGCGCCGGCTCTCTATGGCGTTGGACAGATTCTCTACAAACAACGCAAGCTTCGCCAGGCGCTCAATCTGTTCGATCAGGCGCTAAACAACGATAAATTTTTTCCGAAAGCCTGGACCGGGCGCGGCAATGTCCTGGATGAACTGGGTGACTACAACCGTGCTCTGGACTCCTACGAGCGTGCGCTTCGCATTGATTCCCGCTATCCCGCCGCCTGGACCGGGAAAGGGAGTATTCTTCGCCAGATCAGTCGCTATCAAGAAGCCCTGGCAGCCTATGAATATGCTATCAGGCTCAAACCAAATTTTGCCCTGGCCTGGAATGGCAAAGGCAATACACTTTACAATATGGGTCGCTATCAGGAAGCCCTGGATGCCTACATACAAGCCCTGGAGCTTTCTCCGAACATGGTCACAGCCTGGCACAATAAATCGCTGGTCCTTTATCGTTTGCGCAAATATCCAGAGGCCCTGTTGGCGGCAGAAGAGGCCATCAAGTTACGCCCCGATGATCCCGACAACTGGCAGCGCAAAGCCGAGTCGCTACGTAAAATGCGAAGAAACAAGGAAGCCCGCGAGGCAGAGACAGAGGCCGCCACAATCCGTGCCAATCCCAATGGCCGTATAAGTGGAACAGCACGCTTGCAACGAATGCGCTAGAGGAGAATATCCCTTGAAGATCGATTGATGAGAATTTGCAAGGCGCTACTTTTCGCGCCTTGCAAGCGACTGATTGGTGCTCCCCAAACGTGCAGCAGCCGAGACGAAACCAAAGAATTC
This sequence comes from Ktedonobacteraceae bacterium, assembly GCA_035703945.1. Lineage (GTDB taxonomy): Bacteria > Chloroflexota > Ktedonobacteria > Ktedonobacterales > Ktedonobacteraceae > DASSXK01. Next base: position 2,606 of record DASSXK010000636.1, read on the forward strand.
TTCTAGGCCGTGCGACTTAAAGGAATTATAGGTTTTGGCTCTTGAAGAATCAGAGCCAGGTTCACAAGCTCACGAGATGGTAGCTTGCTAAACAAATAATAGTCCATTCCCCGCTGATGCCAGATAACCACTGACTTGCCATCCGAATTGTGATCGAGAAACCCTTCGATCGTACCGAGCTTCACAACCTGCAAACCCTTCGAAGCACTAAGTAAAGCTCGAGAATGTGGCTCGACATAGAGAAAAGCATTATAGCCATACATAGCAAGGTGGCAATTATACCAGAAATGATGTGAACTACCATATTTTATTGCAAAATTTCCAGTCAGCGTCGGATCACTATCGTCCCCACTCACCACTGAGGTATCATCCCCCTGAAGTCGAAGTATCGAAACAAACTGTTGCCCCTGGTGTGCCATCTGCGCTAGAAGTGGTGGAAAAAGCATTCGCACACCTAGCACCAGGAATAAAACCGCCGCAACTATCGCCAGGAGTCTTTGTGAAAAACTACGCTTCAAGCGGACAGGCTTTTCAGGCAAAACAAAACGCCCTGGCAGATCATCCTCAAAATTCTTGGATTCGCCAAATAGTTCGAGCAATTTACCATCTTTATCATTATGTAAAGTTCTTAGAGGGGCAAATAAATCCTTAAGGCGAGCTGCCATTTGCAAGAGTTCATCATCATCAGTGGAAGCGGGGAGCTCCTCGCCGGCAATCAGGGCATCCAATCGATCAAACCAGGCCTCATCCAGTTCTTCCTGATCCTCATGATCTTCCCGCATATCATCATCATGCTTCATTGCGACCTTCTTTCAGCAGAAACAGCTTCTCGCAAACGCTTCAGAGCGCGATAAAGATGAGATCCAACGGTTCCCGAAGGCATATGTAAAATCCGTGCAATTTCGTTATTACTGAGCTGGGCAACAAACTTCAAGCCAATCACCTCTTGCTCCCGTTCAGATAAATTTTTTAGATGGAGCAATAAACCATCCACCTCTTCGCGCATCAAAACAATATCCTCGGGAGACTCCTGCCAGGGATGCTCTGTATAAAGCAACGTCTCTAAAGATACTTCTTGGCGGTGCCGACGAAAATAATCGACCACACAGTTTTGAGCAATGCGAAATAACCAGGAGCCAGCAGCTTCAGTCTTCTGAAGATCCTGGATATGCATAAATGCCCGCTCAAAAACGAGCGAGGTCAGGTCCTCAGCATAATCCAATCTTCCCAGGCGAAATCGAATGTATGCCAGGACACGAGTATAGTATTTTTTGTAAAGCTCAGCAAAAAAAGCGGCGGCATCTTTTTCCGGCTCCGGGAGCACAAATGTACGCTTTTTTGCCAGCCATACTTCATCTTGTAGCGAGTTTGACCAGAGGGCGGAAATGGGAACTTTCCTCACCTTCATTCATAGATACTCCCAAACTTGGGATTCTTGATATTAGAGACGCAACACATCCCGGAACGATTGCAGCAAAAGTACATTTCCCTCGTCAGTTTATAACATAAACAGAATACTTACAAATAGGAAGTATTGGGTATAAGATTTATTTCTCACAAAAATTGTGCTTGTGCGAAAAAGCAGGCAGATTTTTCCAAACCGGACAAGCAGACAAGCTCAATACAAACATAGCAGAAGTCTAGAAGCTCAAACGTGTAAGAAGTCAGGTAGACCATCCGCTTACCTGCATGATATAATAGCCTACATTGCCCCACCAGGGGATGAACAGCGAGAGGCTACTTTATGTTTCGTAAAATTTTAATCGCAAACCGAGGTGAGATCGCATTACGCGTCATTCGGGCATGCCGCGAGATGGGTATCATCAGCGTCATCGCACATTCGGAGGCAGACCGCGACTCTCTTCCCGTGCGCCAGGCGGATGAAAGCATCTGCATCGGGCCAGGGAACAGCGGCAAGAGCTATTTAAATATCCCGAACATCATCAGCGCCGCGCTAATCTCAGGCGCGGAAGCAATTCATCCGGGTTATGGATTTCTCTCAGAGAACACCAGTTTTGCTGAGATCTGTGCCGATGTCAATATTGCCTTTATTGGTCCTTCGGCGTCCGTCATGACAGTCATGGGAGATAAGGTCAGTGCCAGGAAAACAATGGCAGAGGCAGGTTTGCCGATGCTTCCAGGTACACCAATTCTCCGCACCCTTGCTGAGGCGCAGGAAGCGGCTGAGTCAATTGGCTTCCCCTTGATGCTCAAAGCAGCGGCAGGTGGTGGAGGGCGAGGAATACGCCTGATTAACAAGCCAGAAGAATTCGAGCGCGTCTTTACGGTCGCACAAAACGAAGTGCGGGAAGCCTTCAAAGATGATGGAATCTATCTTGAACGCTATCTCGCCCATGCACGCCACATAGAAATTCAGGTCCTTGTTGATAGCTACGGCAATGGTATCCATCTGGGTGAACGCAACTGTTCATGCCAACGTCGCAACCAGAAGGTGCTTGAGGAATCCCCAACCCCGATCTTGCCACGCTCACTCTGTGAAGAGATGGGGCGCAAAGCAGTTGAGGCCGCTGTGCGCGTTGGGTATCGCAATGCCGGTACATTCGAATTTCTGGTAGATGAACAAAATCGCTACTATTTTATGGAAATGAATACCCGCTTACAGGTAGAGCATCCTGTTACTGAAATGGTCACGAGCATCGACCTTGTAAAAGAACAGATTCACATCGCGGCGGGTGAGATTCTCCGTTTAAAACAATCAGACATCAAACTCAAGGGGCATGCCATCGAATGCCGCATCACGGCGGAAGATGCCAGTGCCGATTTCCGGCCCCAAACAGGTGTAATCGAAAAATACCTCCAGCCAGGCGGCCCGGGTGTACGCGTCGATAGCCATCTTTTTGCTGGCTACGAGGTCCCTCCCTATTATGACTCCCTGCTTTCAAAGCTGGTGGTCTGGGCTGAGACACGCGAGGAAGCAATTGCTCGCATGGAGCGCGCCCTTGAGGAGTATGTTATTGAGGGCCTGACGACGACGATTCCTTTCCATCAACGTCTGCTCAGGCACGAGGGCTTCATTAGCGGCGAGACATACACCCGCTTCTTACAAGATGAAGCCGCCACACTAGGAATATAAGACACCGAAGGGTGTCTCTCTTTGGGAGGTGAACTTATGTCTCGCGTAGTCGTAACCGGCATGGGTATGGTTACTTCATTGGGCAATACGGTTGCGGAAAGCTGGGAAGCTCTGATTCAGGGCAAGTCCGGAATCAGCGAAATTGCTGCGTATGATACCAGCAAGTTCCGTGTGCATTTCGGGGGCGAAATTAAAACCTTCAATCCCTTGCTTTATATCGATCGAAAAGAAGCTCGCCGCAACGATCCCTATGAGCATCTGGCCATTGCTACAAGCAAGCAAGCACTGGAACAGTCCGATCTCAAGATCACAGATGAGAATGCCGACGATATCGGTGTCTATATTGGAAGCGGTATCGGCGGACTGGTCACTCTACACGACCAGTTCTCGGTTCTGCACGAGCAGGGTCCAGATCGCATCAGCCCTTTCTTCATCAATATGATGATCATTGATGGAGCGCCTGGAATCGTTTCGATCTTGACCGGGGCCAAAGGACCAAACTGGGCAGCGGTTTCAGCCTGCGCAACCAGCGGCAATACGATCGGTGAAGCCTGGGAAACCATTCGACGCGGTGATGCCAAAGCGATGATCGCCGGTGGTGCCGAAAAAGCGATTACGCCAATCGCGATGGCGGCCTTCGATAATATGCATGCGCTGACACGCAACAACGAAGAATACGCCTCCGCCAGCCGTCCTTTCGATGCCACACGTGATGGCTTCGTGATGGGCGAGGGTGCTGGTATGTTGATTCTGGAAGATCTGGAATTCGCAAAAGCTCGCGGCGCAAATATTCTGGCCGAACTCGTTGGCTATGGCTCGACTGGCGATGCACACCATGTCACGGCACCTGCTCCCGGTGGTAGCGGGCTTGTACGTGCCATGAATCGTGCCATGCAAAAAGCTGGCATCAAACCGGAGCAGATTGGCTACCTGAACGCACATGGCACCAGCACTCCCTTTAACGATAAGACTGAGACTGCCGCGATTAAAACCAGCTTCGGTGAAGCCGCCAGTAAACTGGCAATCAGTTCAACCAAGTCAATGACGGGACATACCCTGGGGGCTGCGGGAGCCGTGGAAGCCGTGATTTCGATCCTGGCAATTCGCGAAGGGATTCTTCCTCCCACAATCAACCTGCACCATCCCGATCCTGAATGCGACCTCGACTACATCCCAAATGAGGCACGACGGGCCGACGTGGAATATGCGATGTCGAATTCTATGGGCTTCGGTGGTCACAATACCAGCCTGATTTTCAAACGATATTCAGAATAGGCAGCCATTATGGAAAAATCAGAAAAGACTACTGCCTGGCTGGATCGCGTTGAAGAGCTGATCAATGTGCTCGAAGGGAGCACGATCAGCGAACTTGAACTCTCTGAAGCCGGCACCGAGATTACCATTCACCGCAACCCAGGGATGGTGATGATGGCCAATCCGGCCGCTCAGCCGGGCATTGTTCAGTTAGGGATCGCGAACCAGCCGGGACGCGGGCGAACAGACGAACGGTCAGTTGACGTTATTACGCCACTGACAGGCGTCTACTATTCGTCTCCTTCGCCAACCTCGCCCGCCTTCGTGTCAATTGGAGACGTAATTCACGCGGGGCAGGTGATTGCACTTGTTGAAGCGATGAAGGTCTTTAACGAAGTTCAGGCGGAGATCTCTGGCCGCGTCACAAAATTCGTGGCCACCACTGGAGAAGTTGTACAAAAGGGTTCGGTTCTTTTCAAGATCGAACCCCTGTAAAACAACCCCCATCTTTGAAAAATAAAAAGCCAGTAGAGGACAAAATATCTCTACTGGCTTTTTTTCTGCTTTGTATGCCTTCTGCTGTTGTTCTTCTTTTCGGCTGCCTATCCTCTTTTACCTTGAACTAATTGGGCTAAAGCTTGCTCAATCTCTTGAACGCGTGCTATACTATAAAAGGTAATAGATACCAAATAAATTTTTTCAACACCAACATTGTGTCGCTCCTCAACTTTTAGGGAAAGGTATAGTAATGCCCTGTTGAGCCACGAGCAGTGTCGGCAAAGGAGGTGAGGGACATGGACGCTGGCCCTAGTCATAGTAGGTTTGTACTTTCTACAAGCCTACTGCGGGAATGTTCTGCTCCTCATCATCGGATGTGGCTGGATCTCTTAACGGGTTTGCCAAATGCCTGTTTCTACACATCTGGTCTTTCCAACTAATCCCCTCGGATTCCGCCTCCGTCGATGAGCAATCGCCCCCAATGTTGTGTGATCGGCGCGAGTACATCATTTCCGCCTGCCAGCAAGTCCTCTTGCTGCCTCGGCAGCAATCCCCTGCATAGTTTCTTGCCAGCGAAAGTTGTCTGCTTCTCTTGTAGAGAAGTCAGATGCCATGTTCGTCTGCGCAAGAGCTAGCGATATATCGCAACAGCGGATCTTTTCCAGGAGTTATCCACATTTTTGTGGATAAGTCGATGGAATATGGTGAGTTTTGTGGAAAAGGCGGTGACTCCGATGATTTTTTTAAGCGCGTTGTTACGCGAAAACGTTTATGATCTGGAGGGCAAACGGATCGGCTCTCTCAGCGATGTCAGTGTTTCACTCAATGAAACCTTCCCTCTGGTGACGGGGCTGGTCGTGCATACCAGTAACGGCCATCAGGTGATTCCCTGGTCTCAGGTTGATAATCTTGAAGAAAAACAGCTTCATCTTAGCGTTCGCCAACCCAAAATCGATAGTTATACACCCGATACGAATGAACTTCTACTCAAACGGGATATTCTGGATAAACAGATAGTTGATACGCAGGGTTTCCGGGTCGTAAAAGTCAATGATCTCAAATTGGCTCAAATTAAAAGCACAGCCCGCCTGATCGGAGTAGATATCAGCCTGAGCGGACTGCTGCGCCGCCTGGGTATCCTGACACCTATTGAGGGACTGAGCAAGGTTCTTCCAATTCAGCTCGCAGAGCGCACCGTTACCTGGAATTATGTCGAGCCAATCCAGGTCGTGAATGTTGCAACCGCGCAGCCCGCTCCCGCCCTGGCTGGAGTGGCAGCCGGAACGCTGGGGGTTGTACCCAGAGTACAGCTTAATGTCAGCCACAACAAACTCGCGGACCTCCGTCCTGCCGATATCGCCGATATCCTGGAACAACTGGACGTAGAAGAGGCCGAAGCAGTTCTGAGTCGCCTGGACGACGAGACGGCGGCCGATGCCTTGAACGAGGTCGAAACCCAGTTACAGTCCGAGTTGCTCAGCGAACTCTCACCAGAGCGCGCTTCCGATCTGCTCGAACATCTTAATCCAGACGATGCCGCCGATATGCTGGCGGATATTCCTGCCGAGGAGGCCGAACGCCTGCTCGATCTGATGCCAGCGGCAGAGTCTCGCCCAATTCGTGACCTTCTGCGCTATGGACAACAAACGGCCGGCGGTCTGATGAATAACGAGGTCCTGGCTCTCTCTCAAAATTTCACAGTTGAGGAGACCCTGACCCAACTGCGTACCCAGTCGACCCATCTGGAAATGATTTACTACCTCTATATCGTCGATGAGGATCGTCATTTGAAGGGCGTCGTTTCACTTCGCCAGTTGGTAACATCCGATCCAGCCACGGCCCTGAAGGATCTGCTCGATCCTGACATGATCTCCGTCCACACGACGACGGACCAGGAAGAGGTCGCGCGCATCATCGCTAAATATGATCTGCTGGCAGTTCCGGTCATCGATGAAAACGATACGCTTGTCGGTATGGTGACGGTAGACGATGTGATTGACGTGATCCACGAGGAGCAGGCCGAAGATTTCTCGGAGATCGCTGGCGCGAATGTCGAGGAATTTGAGGAGGAAGAGCACTTTTCAGTGGGTGCGGTCCTTGGTCGACTGCGCTGGATGATGGTAAATATCGTCGCGGGCCTTCTGCTGGCGCTGGTACTTCGCCAGGTCTTCGGATCGCTGCTTCAGGACATTATCCACAGTTCGTTAACGGCAAGCACGCCCCATAACAAACCCTTGCTGCTGGACACCATGATGGGACTGACGCCGCTTGTCCTGCTCACAAGCGCCAGTGTAGGTTCACAGGCGTTGGGGGTTGCTGGCTGGCAGCTACGCAGCGCCAAGGGACGCGACTTCATTCGCGGCCTTTTCCGTGAGCTGCGCCTTGGCTCAATCGGTGGAATTCTCGCGAGCATCGTGGTGATGCTGCTAAGCTGGTTGATCTTTGGCTCACTGTTCCTGGGGATTGCCAGCGGTGTAGCAACCGGCGCAACCTTGCTGATTGCCGCACTTGGGGGCCTGGGATTGCCCACCCTCTTCCAGAAAATACACCTGCGCGGTAGCTTAATTAGCTCGCCTTTTATCGATCCGCTGATCGCAGTCATCTGCTTGTGCCTGTTCCTGTTCCTGACTTCAATAATCTCAGGTTGGTTACCCTATTAATCCCAGCGAAAACACAGGGGGTAATGCCACGCTAACTGGCAGCCCCCTGAGCTTTAGAGCCAATTCCAGGGCAATTTCTTTGAATTCGTCAAATTTCCTGAAAAAAGCTATTGACGAAATCCGGAAAAGTGTAGTATACTGCAATCGTTCCGAGAGAACACAGACATTCCTCGATAGCTCAATGGTAGAGCGGTCGGCTGTTAACCGATAGGTTACAGGTTCGAGTCCTGTTCGAGGAGCCAGCATGAAGGCCACCAAAATTTGGTGGCCTTTTATCATGTTTTAAAGTACATGCTTCTCCTGGCTAGAAGAATATAAGTATACTGTTTCACTATTTTTTCCTATATAATAGGAGATGAACATCGATGAATCATAAACGTATTGCAATTCGCACCCTGCGCCTCGCAGACCTGGAAGATGTTCACGAACTGATGCTGATGCCGCAGGTGCTCTGGGGAACGACAATGCTACCCAGTATGTCCCTTGTCGACCGACAGGCCTGGCTCGAAGGATCACTGGCAAGCGAACAAACCCACGTTTTCGTGGCTGAAATAAATCAAAAAGTTGTTGGGATTATCAGTCTGGTGATCGGAAAGGATCGTGGAAGACATGTGGGCAGCGTTGACCTCGCGGTTCATGACTCCTTTCAGGGACAGGGCATTGGCAAAATGCTGATGCTTACGATTCTAGATCTGGCCGATAACTGGCTGAATCTCTATCGGCTGGAACTCACGATATTCACTGATAACGAACGGGCAATTAATCTCTGTCAACGCTTCGATTTTGAGATCGAGGGACGTAAAAGAGCCGCCAGCTTTCGAGGTGGGAACTATGTCGATAGCTATATGATGGGTCGTATACGTCCTCAGCTCCAGAATAACGAGACGCATATGAACCAGCAAATCGAACAACCTTCCGAAGCAAGTCAAAAGGAAACGCCAGCGTGATAAACAAACCCGATTCTCTCGCAGCGACCAACCAGGTAAAGATCGATTACAAACATTTCTTCCAAAATCTGTTGAACGCGGCTCCCTGGCCTGTATTGATAATCGATCGCAATCTGGCCATCATCTACTACAACCAACGAGCGGCTGAGCTCTTTGCGGGCGCGGAACGCCTTGATCAGATCCCATTGCAACAGCTTACCCTGGGAGAGACGATCAGCCACCTCGTTCGGCAGTGCCAACAAACGGGAGAATCCAGTAGCAGCGAACACGAAAAAGACCAGCTTATCTGGAAAATTTCGGTGAATCTGCTCGAACACCAGGCTCCAACAAAAAAGAAGTCGAATAAAGCCGAAGAGGTGCTTTACTTCGCCGTCGCCATTGAGGATCTCACTGAGCTGCGCCGTCTGGAACGAATTCGGCGGGACTTTATTGCGAACGTTTCACATGAACTCCGCACGCCCCTGGCTTCCGTGCGCCTGCTGGCAGAAACATTGGAAGATGCCATCGATACCGATCGGGATAAAGCCCAGAGCTTTGTTGGCAAGATCGAAGACGAGGTACAGTATCTTACCAGTCTGGTTACGGAGCTGCTTGATCTCTCGCGCATCGAAGCCGGGCAAGTGCCAATGAACATTGAGCCGATCGAATCGGCCCAAATGATCCATGAGATTTTGGCCCGCATGCTTCCCCTTGCGCAACGTCACCGCGTACAGATTCAAACCGAAATCAAAGATGGTTCAACGCTGGTTGCCGCTGATAGCCGTCAGATCACCCGTGTCCTGGTCAATCTTGTCCACAATGCCATCAAATTTACTCCCTCAGGCGGAACAGTCACGATCGGCACCCTGCGGCAAAGAGGAGGACAGGCCCAACGCTTTTATGTACGAGACACAGGGATCGGGATGCGTCCCGAAGACCTTCCCCGCGTCTTTGAACGCTTTTATAAAGTTAACCGCGCCCGTTCAAAATCCGATTTTATTGGCCTGGGTGGCGGTGGCAGTGGTCTGGGACTGGCAATTGCACGTCATGTTGTAGAAGCTCATGGTGGCCGAATGACCGCTGAAAGCGTTTATCAACATGGAAGCACTTTTACATTTACACTCCCGGTAGTCTTGAATCGCTAAACATCTGACGCACTTTGTATCTATTTTGCGCATAATTTTGTAACCATTCTCAAAACTGGTGAGTATTATTATAGTAGAGGCAGTTTCACTGTAGAAAATCCAGGTTGAAGGCGCTGACATTCCACTCCAGAGGCCATGCCCTGTTGTTCCATGATGGAAGGGGTAAGAGGCAAAGATCATCCGGGGATGGAAGAGGAAAAACGCACATTTCAGTAGGCATACTCGTTCGAAAATCATTTATACTAAGAGGTTTATATGGAGCGAGAACTAGAACAACAACTACAAGCTAGCAATCCAGAACAACTCATCCAGGTTATCCTACAAATAACTGCACGCCATCCACTGCTCCAAACCGAAATTGAGGATTTATTACACACCGAAGAAAATACAGAGACTACCGAAGAGCCCCTGACCGAGGACTGGGATTTTGGCGGCGAAGAAGCAGAGCCGTCCTATCTGCTCGTTCAACAATCGCAACCGCTGCCATTCAATCTTGAAATGTACAGCAAACGCCTGGCAAGTTATGATAAGCGCCTGCAAAATAATGAACCTCCCCAAAGTATTACCGCAGACCTGGCAGAAATTCTTGAAGAAGCAGCCCGTCGCGCCGAGAATCGTGATTATAATGTTGCCCTGACACTCTATGCCTTGATTATCGACGAACGCTTAAAAGAGCACATTTCTTCTTTAACGATCATCCTGGATGAGGCGATCTATATTGTTACTCCAGTTTTGGCAACGCTCCTCAGTGAGTCCAACAATAATAACGATCTACTTGAGGTCCCTCCACACAAGTATCCACCACTTTTCACGGCTAGCATTCGCTGCGCCTGGATCGAGCGACTTTTCGCTCTCTGGATAAAGCGGCTGGATGCTCGAACTGTCGAGGACGAAATCCAGGAAATTCTGCTGAATATGATCTGGAGCGAGGATATTTCTTTCTTGCGCACACTTATTCAGCGTGAGCTTCAGCAAAAACCAGTCAACCAGTATAAAAACATTGTTGACTTTACATTGCAGTATAAGACACGGGCCCTTGAACATTTTCTTAAGGATATTCCCGCAGTATGAGAAAGGATGAAATGCATGCTTTGCTTGAAATGTAGCCCATGATTTAATCTACGCTACCACGTGATATGATCCAGCATACCAGAGAGGCCCGGTTCTCCAGGTCGATCTATAGACGCATTCAAATTGATGAGGTGTAGCTGGCATTTTCTTCGCGTAATAAGGTAGCAAGCCCGAAGATAGCGGCAAGATTTAACCTAATATTTATATTGAAAGTGTTGCACTTCATGTAATGCTATGTTACCATGTTTACCAGACCCTTTTCAGCGTTGTGCTAATCTTATACCGGATAAACGCTTGAGGTTAATTTTATATTCATCCATACAGCGTTTATAGTCTGGCACGGCCAATGCCAGCATCCATGGTATAGATAATGGTATATGGACTGGAGATGGCTGGATGGTAGTGTGGAAGAGAGAAAGAAGGCAAAACATGGGTAAACTGGTTATGGTCATTGACGACTCTCTTACTGTCCGTAAGATCATAGAAACCAGCTTGAGGCGTGAGGGTTATGAAACTATCGGCTACCAGGATGGAGTCGAAGCTCTTCGCGCATTGACCGAACAACGACTCAGTCGAATTCCGGATCTTGTAATACTTGATATTGGCTTACCAAAACTGGATGGCTACGAAATAGCACGACGCTTAAAGTCGAAGCCCCAGTTTAATAATACTGTGATTGTGATGCTTTCTGGACGCGATGGGGTGATTGACCGTTTAAAAGGCCGTTTAGCTGGCGCAAAAGACTATATTACCAAGCCATTCAGAACGCAGTATGTCCTTGCCGTTGTGCAATCCCACCTGGGTGTCTCGACCCCAACGAATTAGCCGGCCATTACCACCTGGTAACGCTGACTCTCTATCTGGGAAAGAAGCCTAAACGGTCTGTGCTTGATTGCCATTTAGCTAGCCAAGCAACCTGACGTACAAAGATTGCTGCTGGATCAGGATATTTGCTCAAGTGCATGAAAGTATGAATGAAGACCAAAAATTGATTTCATTCTCTCACGAACGCCTCCCGATAACCGGGTTAGAGCTTTTAAGTGATGAAGAATTTTGGAGCTGCGCAATTCGTTTGGCCCAGCTCACGCCCGCCAGGGTTTCTACAACAGAGTTTCTGGAATGTACGTTGGAAACGAGCCGTTGCTTGATTCCGCTCTCCGAACTCCACGAAGTGGTTATGCAGCCTCAGCGCCTTACGCTCCTCCCCGGCTGCCCAGATTGGATGCCGGGCATTACGGTCTGGCGAAGTAAAACGATTCCTGTGATTGATCTTATCGCCTATCTTACAGGCCAACACCTGCCTATGTCTTCTGAAGGGTTGTTCCTGATTGCCAATCATCCACTTCTTCCAGTCGGACTCTCTATTCCTACAATAGGTAATACGATGATGGTGTCGCCCGAGCAAATTCAGCCTGTTGCCTCCATCCAGAAGCTTTTTACACAAACAAGAGCAATTCAAGGAGAATATGCAGGTGCCTACATCCTTCATCTTCCAACGCTTCTTGATGATGCACTTCGACAAATAGAAATGGCACCACATTATGGATGAAGAGCAAGGCTTTTTCGATAATAACGAGTTGACCCATGAAGATTTAGAGGCTCTGGCAGCTTTCGATGCCCTGGAAGCGAAAGAAGGCAAGCTACCTGTAAATCCAATGCCATCCACCGAGATGCCCCAGGTCAGTACATATCTGGACGCCGATCAAGAAATCGCCGATATGTTACAGCTCTTCGTCGTTGAAGCGGACGAGGAAATTACAACCATGCAGCAGGCCGTCCATCAATTGGAACAGGATGAAAACCTGAAATCCCCTTCGATGAATGCCTTGAAACGCGCCGCACATAAGCTGAAAGGCTCGGCCGGGACCGTTGGTTGCAATAATATGGCAACGATCGCTATCCATACAGAAGCTCTTGTAAATCTAATGCAAGCGGGCACCCTGAGCTATCTTACGGGCGTGATCATCCTGGCCCATGCCGTGCGTGCCCTTGAAGCAACAATGGAAGGGATAAACATCAATGGGCAGGAAAAATACGCTCCTCTGACAGAATTTGAAGAGGAATGTGGCCTGCTGAGCATTGATCTTCAGCACCAGACCGCGAGAAGAACGACGCCACTTCCTCCTCTGACGGCTCCTGAAATTGCGGAAAATCTCTCACAATCGACTTCGGGTCCTTTACAGGATCTTTCAAGCATTTTGCCTGGGGCCTCTACTCCGGGTATGCGTGTCGATAGCCGCCGCATGGAAGATCTTACACTTCATGCCGAGCACCTTACTGAGCAACGTGCCTCCCTGGAAAGCGCTCAGGTTCGGGTCACCGCCGCTATGGAAGAATTGAATGCGGCCCAGAATCGTCTGCAAAGGCTGGAAATGTTGCTCTCTACGATCTCAATGGGGCAACTGCAAAATAGCTCACAGCCAGAAAATCAACGGCTCGCCGAGGAACGCCCAACCTCCTCTTTAATTGCTCGCATCCTTGATGAAGCAAGCCAACGAACCGGGCGCATTCGTCAGCGTCGCAATCGTCCCCATTTACAACCGATACAGTCTCAATCCAACGAACTTTGGGACGATATGGAAATTGATCGTTACACCGAAAGCGATGTTCTGGCAATCTCGCTGAACGAGGCGGTAGCCGATGTCGCTCTGGCTTCTTCACATTTACGCATCGCTTTTTCACAGCTCAATCAGGCTTTGCAGAAACATATTGAACAGGCAAACCTTGTACAGTCCGATGTACTAAAGCTGCGCTCCGCTCCCTTTAATACACTGCTCCCTCGCTTGCAACAAACAATTCAGCAGAATACGCGCGGTTGGAAGCTCCCTCCGCAGATCGAGGTGCTCGGTGATACAACTGAGATCGAGCAGGATATTCTCGACGATCTTTCACAGGTGTTGATCACGCTTCTACAAAGCTGCCTGAGCAATCTCGCCCCGGCCCCCAGGGCCTTGCAGGTAAAGGTGCAGATACTAACCCAGGGTAACGAACTTACTGTGGACGTTGATTTCTCACAACCAGTTCAGAGCGGCTCGCTTGATATTATCTATGTTGTGATGCAACGCTTAAAAGGCATCTTCCTCCCTCAACAACATCCATCGGGAAACGGGATTCGCTTTAGCCTGCGCATTCCTCGAGCCCGGGGAACAATCAAGGGACTTCTGGCAGGGATTGAAGACCAGCAGGTTATTATTCCACTTTCCCAGATTCAACAGGTGAGTCGCTGGCAGCTTGGTCAGCCCGACGCTGACTATAAGTTGAATGCACTGCTGGGTTTCGTTAGAAAATCGCCCTCTTCTGGCATTATCCCGCACATTCTGACGCTGGACAACGCCACCCACACAAACATCGAGATCGAGGAGACCTATGGTGAGGTTGAGCTGTTGATGAAACCTCTTGATATCTATCTCCAACGTCCCGGTCTACTGGGGACCGCTCTTGATGGCACAGGTCGCGTCTTCCTCGTCGTTGATCTCTTCGATCTGATCCAACATAGCCAACGCTATTCGAGCGGACCCTTGAAGATTTCAGACGAGGCGGATGAGCATCCACTGCTCCAATCTGAGCAGCATCCCAAAATCTTGATTGCCGATGATTCTGTCTCAATCCGACAATCTCTTCAGCAAGCCCTGCAAAAGACGGGCTTCGAAGTGCGCGAGGCCCGCGATGGCCTCGAAGCCCTCGAAATTTTACTGGAGAATCAGATCGATCTTGTCCTGCTCGATATTGAGATGCCCAACTTAAATGGCTATGACTTGCTCAGCATCCTGCACATCTATCCACAACTGGCAAATCTGAAAACCATTATGTTAAGCTCTCGCTCCTCCGAGAAACATCAACAGCGGGCCCGTGACCTGGGGGTTCAGGCATATCTGATCAAGCCGACGCCACGCGATATTTTGCTTTCCACCGTTCAAAGCGTACTCTATCAAAAACAGGCTAATGAAGCATAACGGCCTGTTTGTCAGCTCCACTTTCAATCTGCTTGCTGTATGTCTGAATCATTGAGGTGTTCAGGGGAGAAACGACCACTGCCCGAATCATCCCTTGCCGATCGATAAAGTAGGAAGTAGGCGTGGCATTGATATGATACAAAGTCATGACCTGTTGATTCTGATCCAATAGCACGGGATAGCTCACGTGGTGCTGCTGAACAAAGCTCTGGGTATCGGTAGCCGAATCCAGAATGTTCACTCCCAGCGTCGTAAAATCTTTTCCCGCCTGCTTCTGGCTGGCATAGTAGCTTTGCAGGTCAGGAACCTCAGTAAGGCAGCCGGGACAGGTCGCGTACCAAAAGTTCAGCAACACAGGTTTGCCACGAAAGTCGCTCAGGCTCAGTTTACGTCCATCCGGTGTCTGCAAGGTAAAATTCGGAGCCTGGTTCCCAACTTTCCACCCAACCACTCCCGCCGCGCCATTCTGTGACTGATTCGCTCCTGTTGTAGCAGGCAGCAACAATCCAACAATCAAAATCACGACGGTTCCAACAGCCACGATCAGGATCGCGCTCCGAATCAACAAGGTAGCCAGGGAGGGACCAAACATCGAGTTCAAAAAGGCCTGTTTAAATAACGGCCTGCTTTTCTCTGATGGAGTATTCTCAGTGGTGTTATCGTTTGTATCCTTCATGGATTACTACACTCTTCCTTCAAAAAGGGGCAAATTTGCCTCGTGTGCACCTTATGGCAGGCATTGGATAGCTGCTTTAATCAGTACTTTCTATCTATGTATCATACCAAGCCCTGTAAAGAAATAGAAGTACCTTCCCAATTTTTCACTTTTATGACAAATTCTATTCATTATTCTGAAGATATGATCACAAAAATGGACCACCAGCGGATATATATTTATCCGTTAGTGGTCCATCTTAAATCAGCTCGCAGACCCCTTAAGGTGCGACCTCGGCTTCAATGTATGATTTTGGGGCATCATGGATCGCGCCGGTCTCGATCATAATGTCCCGCAATTGTCGGGCGTCGATTGTCTCGTACAGGCGTAAAGCCCGTGCGATCCG
>DASSXK010000680.1:0-2244 GCA_035703945.1 Ktedonobacteraceae bacterium
TATCGATTGGGCCGTTTGCGAATAAAGAGTATGGCCTGTCACCTGCTTTATCCTGCTCAAACGCTGATCGGTGGTTGCACGATTGAACTGTATCGAGATGTGCTGGTGGTTCTTATCGGTTGGGCTTTAAAGCATCTTGACCTCTGTCAGGCTTTTGTTGCTCTGCATCCTTCCAGTTCTCTGCGAGCTTTGTTGGCTTTTCCTCATTCTGCTACGGTCTTGATTGAGAGACTGGCTGAAACGTTTGGTGTTGAGCGGGCCGTTATTCGTCGGGTGATAGAGGTGTATAGTCTTTCTTATGAAAATGTTGCCGGGCATTGTTCTTTGGCAGGTACACCAGCGCCTCCCTTGCTTTGGTTGGATGAGCAGCAACTTGTCTGGTCCTTAACGGGATTGCTGAGCGAGCCGCTCCTGTTTCTTGCGCGAGAACTGAAGCGGCGCTACTCCTCCGAATACCACACGGCCTCATACCAGCATGAAGCGGTTTTTCGGCAAGACCTGTATCAACTTTTCTCTGACAAACGCTTCGTATGCAGCGAGGGAAGCGCCAAACTTCGAGGGGTGCAGGGTGAGCCAACGACCGACGTGGATGCGCTCATCTTTGATCGCAAGACAGGAGCGCTGGCCCTGTTCGAGCTTAAGTCTCAGGACCCATTTGCTTATTCGCGCCAGGAGCGGATAAGGCAACGGGACTACTTTTATAACGCGGGCAACCAGACGTTGGCCTGTCTGCAATGGTTGAAGCGCAATGGGGCCAACGCCTTGCTTACACGCCTTGATCCAAAGTTCGTGAAGCGTTTAAAGGTCCAGAAAACCTACATTTTTGTGCTTGGACGCTACCTTGCTCATTTTTTTGATGGACCCGAGTTTGACAGGCATGCCGCCTGGGGAACGTGGCCCCAGGTGTTACGTCTCATTCAGGATACCCCTTTTGGGGCTGATCCAATCCAGATGCTTCATAATAAACTGCTGAAGGATACGCCACTGCTTCCAGTCGCTTCTGTACTAGATGGGCAGGAGATACAGATAGGTGAGAGAACTGTTTTCGTCTATCCTGATTTTAAAACCTATAAAGATCGAGTCGGAGAGATTGGATGAGCAGCTAATTATTAAAAGACACTTCGCAACGGCGCTCGCGCGCCTACTGAACGCTTAGCAAGCAGGTAGTGCTGGAACGCTTCACCGTTGATCGTTTCTGGCACTGTCCCTGCTAGCTTCTGGAGCGCATTCAGTCAACGAAGTGAGCAGCTTGCCATTCATCTTTAAGGATCGCGTATAAAAACTCGTCTCCCCACTTACCTTTGAACCAGATGTTTTGCAGGAAGTGTCCTTCACGGCGCATCCCAAGACGTTCCAACAGGGCGAATGAGCTGGTGTTCTCACAGTCTGTGATTGCCGTGACTCGATGGAGTTTAAATCGCTGGAAAGCAAAGTCGAGCCAGGCTGAAACGGCTTCGAACGCCAGCCCCTGCTTTTGATACGCTCGGGAGAGTGTAAAGCCGATTTCGGCCAATCGACTATCCTCTGCGTCACGCTGGAAAGCGCAATCACCAATCAGGGTCCCATTTGTTTTCAACTCAATCGCTATCTGGAACCACTGGCCTGGAATCCCTGGCTGGAGGTTGGCCTGTTCTTGCACAAAAGCCGCTGCTTTTTCCTGGCTAATCCCTTCCCAGCTTTGGTATCTGGCAACTTCGGGATCATTGCGATAGGCAATGAATGCCTCCAGATCAGAGGTTTGAAAATGCCGCAAACGAACTCTGGCAGTCTCCAGGCCTGTGAAATAGTCTTCTGTCATCGTGCTCGCTTTCGTAATCTAATGGTGTTGATATGTTTATGCTGGCTGTAATCTTCTTCATTATTTAAACCTCTGCCTGCGTAATTATAATCCTTTTCTGCCTGCCTCTAGTTTTCACCATATTTGCTTCATGGTATCATATCCTGGCATCACTTACTCGTAGTATGTAGTTAAACGAAAAGGTTATGGTATGGGAGTCGAACTTTTACTTTTAAGCAACTCACGCGCTCCAGGAATGGAATACCTGCAACATGCGAAATCCGAATTGCTGGAATTTCTAGGAGATCAGCGTACACTTTATTTTGCGCCTTATGCGATTGCAGATCATGATGGTTATACTGCTCAGATACAGGCTGCTTTTCAGCAATTTGGTGTCTCGGTGATCGGGTTGCACACCGTCGAGAACCCGAAAGAGGCGATTGAGAAGGCCGAAATACTGTATGTTG
>DASSXK010000026.1:0-10233 GCA_035703945.1 Ktedonobacteraceae bacterium
TCGTTACTATTGGACTTATCATGTGCCTGCTCATCGGTATATTCTTATGGAATGTGCTACCATCGGCAATCACTGCCCAGGATCACCCAGCAAGCACCGCTATCTCCAATACAACGCCCATCTCGCCGCTCATTTTTGGAACAAATCTCAGTCTTTTTCAGGCCAACGATCAGGTTCTCAACTCCAGGCAAGCGCGTCTACGCCTGCGCCAACTCCATCTCCAGATTATTCGCATGCCGGTTCGCCCAAATCTCCCCATCCAGATAACGTTCCGGGCCGCACAGGCCATCAAAGAGATCGGAGCCAGTCCGTTAGTCATCTTGCATGGCGCAATTGATCAATTCGCACTGCGGGACGATCAACAGATTATCAGCATCTTCAATCAGGTTTTTGGGAAAAGCCGCGTCTATTACGAATTGGGCAACGAGAATGATCTGCAAGGGGTCTCGGCCGACCGCTATACCGCTGCCTGGAATGACTTAATTCCTCCACTCAGGCAGCAAGCCCCCAATGCTCAATTTATTGGGCCGGTAAATTTTCAGTTCAACAATGACTATCTGGCCAGTTTTCTCAGGCAGGCCCGACCACGCCCGGACCTGATAAGCTGGCACGAATATACCTGCGACGTCTCCCACCCAAAGTCCGAGTGCCTCGCCCAGATTGGAAACTGGACCGGCCACATCCAAAAAGCACGTGCTACCATGCAGCACATTCTCAATACAACTTTGCCCATTATGATCACCGAGTGGAACTATTCCCCCAATGCCACTGCCAATGACGGCAAAAGCAGTGACTACAATTTTATGTCAACCTGGACCAGGGTGGCGCTGGAGACATTGGCTGCCAATCGGGTCTTTGCCTCCATGCAATACGCCTGCACCGAAACTTCTCTCCCTCTGCTCGACCGCAATAATGAACTCACGACCCAGGGCAAGATGCTACAGGCTCAATATCAACGCCTGATCGTTGAGAAATGGCCCCTGGCTATCGCGGCCAAATCTTCATCGCCACCGCAGGTCACCACCACAACCCAGCCAACAGGAACGCCTGTTTTCTCTTTTGAAGATGGTAGCCGTTCCGGCTGGACTGGTTATGGCCCATCCATCAGCCAGCTTCAGAACAGTAGCGCGTTGGCCAAAGCAGGTACCCATTCGCTGAAGCTCAGCCTGAGCAACCTACAAAGTGGGGATTTTCCTTATCTGGCGGTCTCTTTGAAGCCGGGGGACAGCTTCCCGCGTGGAAATCAGGAGTTGAGTGCCTATGTTTACCTGCCAAGTAATACCATCAGTGTGCAAGCAAGGCTCTTTGTTACAGACGCCCATGACCATTGGAGTACAGATACGCCCGTTGCGCTTCTGCCCGGCATCTGGAATCGCCTGCGCTTTCGCCTTCCGGCCAGTATCACCACCCGGCCGAATCAACTTGGTCTTCAGTTCAATAGCCAGCAAGGCACTACTATCCCAACCGCTCTATACGTAGACGCAGTCGGTTGGTCCTGACTGGCATCAGCAGAGGCATAAAGCTATGGAAGCATTAACTGGTGAATCATATCCAATAAATGCCGTACATGAAACGGTTTTACTACGACCTGGGCGATGTCTGGACTCCCTGGCGTTATCGAATCAGGCAGGGTGTGCGCAGCAGTAATAATTACAATTGCTGGAAACGGCTGATCGATCTTCCAGTTCAAACGTAGTTCGCTCAAAAAAGTCGGGCCATCCATGCCGGGCATCGCGAGGTCAAGCAGTATAACGGAGGGGAAACGTCCTTCACGAGTGGCATTATCGATCCAGGCCAGTGCTTCATTACCCTCTGAAGCCTCGGCCGGTTCATACCCATCCAGTTCAAGCGCCCATGAGACCATATCCCGGATTGCTGGATTGTCATCAATAATTAACACTATCGGAAGACGCGGCTTGGTTACGTTTACTGGTTGATCCATTTTTGTCCAGTCTGCCTTTCTTCTATGTGTTCACGTGTGTCCACATCATCAATTGCGGTGAAAACATCCGCTCACTGCACGGGATCACCCGTGTATACTTCATTCAGGCAAGGCTAGAATATCGAGCAAAGGGGTTGCAAGGGGCACCGCCCTGGTCATCCCCTCTCCCACGCCACCGCAGGGGGCACCTTTTTAATAAAGCTTGACAGACACTAACTGTTTATTATATCAGAAATGCTCACCCACTGAACAATTGCCCTGATTGAATCTTGCCAGCACTAATTATCTTGCCTTTTACCTGTTTGGAAAAGGATATCCGCTATACAAGGGTACTTTTGGGATAGTGCGAGCCAACACCGTGTGCG
The DNA here is from genome assembly GCA_035703945.1 of Ktedonobacteraceae bacterium. Classification (GTDB taxonomy): domain Bacteria; phylum Chloroflexota; class Ktedonobacteria; order Ktedonobacterales; family Ktedonobacteraceae; genus DASSXK01. The sequence goes on from DASSXK010000026.1 coordinate 2,308, forward strand.
CCTCATGCCTTACCCAAACTCATAGAAAAGGTTCTATCTTTCTTCACACCTTGTATTTCTGCTTTTTCTACATTACACTAGAAAAGTAAAAATAGTCTCTTGTGAACAAAAATCTGTGTATACTTCCCCAGTTAAGGCTTGTATCAAGAGATATTGAGGGCAAACCTCTTTAATACATATTCAGGGTTGTCGATGATCGAAGGGAAGAGGATAATGTCTCAATCTATTCCACGCAATAAACAGAAAAAGGCTTACTCAATTATGGAGGCGCCTCAAGCAAATTCCGCCTCTCACGCCGACCTCTTTCATACCGCAGCAGAGTATCTTTGGACGACAGATCTTTTCTCAGAAGGCCTGATTCTTTACGATCAATATGGGGTCATGGTGCAGATGAATGCCTGTGCTACCGCCTGGTTCGCCAGTCTTGAGGATTCAGGAAAGCAGCCGTTTGAGCAACAGTTTAGACACCTGGCCCCCACAGACATGCACGGCACCCCTTTGGACATTACAGATCTGCCTCCTTTTCAGCTCCTGCGCGAAAATATACATACCGCATCGGAAAGCTGCGAAGTGATCTTCCACCTACCTGATGGACGCACATTGCCGCTCAATATCAACGGAAGACGGCTGTATGATCAGCAGCAACATGTATGCGGCCTGATCCTTGTACTGCACGACCTGACAGAACGCATAGCACAGGAACAAACCTCCCAACTGGAGGCCATCCTGGAGGCCATGCCTGATGCCCTCATCGTGTATGATTGCCAGGGATACCCCATTCGCGTAAACAAAGCCGGACGACAGCTTAAAGAGCGTCTCGGTCTTGCTGATCAGGTTCACTCTCCTATTCATGAATTAGCCCGTCAACTCAAGATTTATAATGAACGTGGAAACATTATACAGCCCGAGGCGCTGCCCGACGCTCGCATTTTACAGGGTGAAACCTTAACATTAGAGCAACCCATCGATCTAATGCTTCATGATGCGCACGGGCAAGCAATCTTTCTCAACGTGCTTGGAGGCCCTCTCTACGATTTACAAAGACAGATATCTGGCGGTATTCTGCTCGGACGCGATATCACAGAACGCAAACGAGCCGAGCAAACCCTACAAGAGCAGACTCGTCGACAGCAAGAAGCCGAACGGCAAGCCAGGGCCCAGGCAACACAACTGGAAGCCATTCTGGAGGCCGTACCTGACATCCTCTTAGTCTACGATCGAGAGGGGCGAGTCACCCACACGAATAAAGCCGGGAAGCGCCACCTGGACCGCCTACAAGCAGTTAAAATTGCCTCCGCTTCCATAGACGAGAGATCACGGCAGCTCACCCTCTACACTGCTCAGGGAGACTTCGTCCCTCCTGAAGAGTGGCCTATCGCAAAGATTTTGAGAGGAGAAACCATCTCCACAGACAACACCCTGGATCTAATGATGTCTGATTCGCAGAATCAAAAGTTTTTCCTCAGCATCAGTGGCGGCCCCCTCTTAGACGAGCATGGAGACTGTTGTGGAGGAGTCTTCATTGGGCATGATATCACGGAGCATATCCATACAGAACACCGACTCCAGGAGCAAGCACAACGCCTGCAAACCCAGGCCGACCTGATCAACCTCGCCAAAGATGCTATTTTTGTATGCGATATACAGCATCGCATCATCTCCTGGAATCAGGGGGCAGAACACCTCTATGGTTGGAGCGCGGACGAGGCCTGTGGCCAGATAGCCCCTGCCTTGCTTCAGACGGTTTTTCCTATCCCTTTGAACGTATTGATGGTTCAACTGTACAACGATAATCGTTGGGAAGGCCATTTAATCCATACTCGCAAAGACGGCACACAGGTGATAGTTGAGAGCCGCTGGGCCATTGTACGTGACAAACAGGGGCACCCCACAGCTCTGCTGAAAATCAATCGTGACATCACCGAGCGGATTCACCTGGAACAACTTCAGCAGCAACTTCATGCCGAAACGGAAGCACGCCGGAATCTACTACAGACGATCCTGGATTTTTTGCCCACTAGCGTCTCCCTGCTACGTGGCCCTGATGCCTGCCTGATCCTGACAAACCAGGCTACAACTGCCTTATTTGGCACTCCCTGGCTAGAAGGTCAATCGATGCAAACAGCTCTTCAGGAGCATCATCTGCAACCGATACCTGGCGATGGAAGAGATCCCCAGGTAGCTCTACGAGAAGCGCTGGACGGTAAGGCGATAGACCAACTACAAGGCATACTTAATACGACAAACCGAGGCGAGATCCCCATACTAATCAACGCGGTACCCTTTGATCTGCGACAACTCTATCCCACCACTGGAGACGCAAGCAGTTCCAACAACCAGAAAAGCAGCGAGGAAAATCGGGCGCTGCTGGTCGTGGTACAGGACATCCGTATCGTGAAAGAGGCTGAGCAACTCAAAGATGAGTTTATTTCGCTCGCAGCCCATGAATTGCGTACACCACTCACTATCCTGGGCACCTATGTGCAGCTCTTACAGAAGCGGCTGCACAAAACAACCACCGTAACAGAACAAACATGGGAGACACTCACCTTGATCGAGCAAGCCAGGAAGCAGCTCTTGTCACAGGCCGAGCAGATGCTCGATATCACGCGTATGCAAGCAGGGCGCCTGAACATCGTCACCCATCCCGTGGAGCTTGTGGAAGCTACCCGAGAGGTCATTGCTCGTCTGCAAATAACCACCACCATCCATCAGCTTTCTTTATGGCATATCCCAGCACGATTGATGGTCTTAGCCGACCAGGGACGTTTAGAGCAGATACTCACAAATCTCCTCAGCAATGCCATCAAGTACAGTCCAGACGGAGGAAGGATAGACGTGACGATCTGGGAAGAGCCAAACGCTGAGGAAGCTCGGCTCCAGATACACGACGAAGGAGTTGGCATTCCTGCTCACCAACAAGCCCATCTATTTGAGCGGTTCGTGCGCGGGGAAAATGTTCAGCAGATCGGAGGCAACGGGTTAGGACTGTACCTATCACGTATGCTAATTGAGCTTCAGGGAGGACGCATCTGGTTCGAGTCACAGGAAGGAGCGGGATCAACCTTTTTCCTGGCATTCCCCCTCCTTACACATCGTCAACAACACAAGTCATAAAAAGGATAATTGCGTTCCTTCCACATTCCTTCTGATGGGCTTGAAACCTCTATCTCAAAGTCGCTAAAAAGCTTCGCAGAATGTAAATAAAACTATCTGGCTGCTCAAGATTAGAGAGATGGCCTGCTTGCTGAATCATAATGAATTGCCCTCCGGGGATTTTTGAGGTATATTCTTGAGCCATCCCTGGAGGTGTAATCGCATCCTGTTCACCTGCTATCACAAGCACTGGACAGGCAATATGTTCGAGCAGATCGGTTGAATCAGCGCGCAGAGCCATCCCTCGCGCTGCGGCCGCGATCCCCTGAGGAGTCGCGGTATTAATCATATGCTCAACCGCGCGTACGACCTCTGGCTTCTGGTTTCTGCCAGTTTCGGAAAGCAGGTTGGGGATTTGCAAATTCGCGATCGCGGTCGTACCATCGGATTCCGCCAGCTTCGCCACAGTTTCCCGCCGCTGCTTTGCTTCTTCGGTATCAGCATAGGGCTGTGTATCGGCCAGAATAAGTCCTCGCACCCGTTCGGGAAAGGCCCGATAGAATGCAAAAGCCACGTATCCTCCCATCGATAAGCCACACAAGACGGCCTCTTGAATCCCCAGGTGATCCATCAATCCCGCCAGGTCCTGCGCCAACTGATCCATGCTGACTCTACCAGCGGTCGTCTCACTTTCGCCAAAGCCGCGCCAATCGAGCGCGATTGCCCGATAGTTACCATCATCCAGCAGGGAATTCAATTCTTGCGCCCACATTCCTCGGTTGAGTGGGAAGGCATGCAGAAAGATGACCGGGAGCCCAGCCCCGTGATCATCATAGGCCAGGTGAATCGAGTTTATGGCTTCTTTCATAGAGCGGAAGATTCCTTTCTTGGCAAAGTTCCCTCTGCGCCGCGATCAACTGGATAAAACACAAATGGCCCTTACTGGAAGGGCCATGGTTGCAATTCTTTCAATAATTAGGCTTCCGCCCCATCAGCCTGCTCATGGGCATGATACGAGCTTCGTACAAATGGTCCCGACTCTACATGTCGGAAACCCATCTTCTTACCCTCGGCTTTCAGGGACGCAAACTCCTCCAGCGGTACATAACGCTGAATCGGCAGGTGATCAAAAGACGGGCGCAAATACTGCCCAATTGTCAAAATATCGACATTGTGGGCGTGCATGTCGCGCATGACTTCCAGAACCTCATCGTAGCTCTCGCCGAGCCCCAGCATAAAGCCGGACTTGGTCCGAATCTCCGGGTTGATCTCCTTGGCGGCCTTCAAAACATCCAGCGAACGCTGATAGATGGCCTGTGGGCGCACCCGCTTGTACAACCTGGGAATCGTCTCGACGTTGTGGTTAAAGACGTTTGGACGTGCTTCAATCACAACACGCAGGGCATCCAGGTTTCCTTTAAAGTCGGGGGTCAGCACTTCCACGCGGCACTCGGGATTCAACCGACGAATCCAGCGGATAGTGGAAGCAAAGACCGAGGCCCCACCATCTTTCAACTCGTCGCGATTCACCGATGTGACCACGGCGTGGCGTAGACCCATTCTTTGGACAGCTTCGGCAACCCGCTTTGGCTCTTCCCAATCCAGTCCGACCGGTCGACCGGTTTCGACGGCACAGAAACGGCAGCTACGCGTGCAGACACGTCCAAGAATCATGAAGGTCGCGGTCTTATGGCCCCAACATTCACCGATATTTGGGCAACGTGCCTCCTCGCAAACCGTGTGCAGTTCTTTGCTGCGCATCAGATTCTTTAGATTTTGATAGTTTTCTCCCTTAGGAGCAGGCACCCGCAGCCATTCTGGCCGTCGCTCGGGAATCATGGTTGCCATCTTGTTTCCTCGTTCTATCTGTCAGGGTACGGGCTGTTTCTGCTCCGTACCCTTCCTTGCTGCTAGGTTGAACTTTAGTATACGTCTATTTCGTCACGTCCATAACTCTGGAGCTTTGTCCGCACGGCCTGCAAGAAGCCGCCCGCACCAGCGCCATCCAGAATGCGATGATCAAATGAGAGACACAGATACATCATCGAACGAACCGCGATTGCATCATCTTCGATCACAACGGCACGTTTTACGACTGAATCCATGCTGACAATTCCAGCATGAGGCTGGTTAATTATAGGTACTGAGATTATTGTACCAAATGTGCCGGGATTATTCACTACGAATGTGCTATTCTGCATATCCTGGATCGTCAGTTTATTGTTGCGTGCCCGCTGCGCAACTTCTGAAATCTGGCGTGCCAGACCTGCCAGGGTCAATTGATCGGCATTATAGATCGTTGGCACCACCAGTCCCTGGTCGGTCGCGACAGCCATGCCCAGGTTGATGCGCTTCTTGATGATAATTTTGTTATCTTCGGTCCAGGTCGAGTTGATCAACGGGAATTTGCGAATTCCTTCGCAAACGGCCTTCATCACAAAAGGCACAAAGCTGATCCCATAGCCTTCACGCTTCTTGAAGTCCGCTTTGTTTTTCTCCAACCACTTGGCGATATTGGTCATATCGACCTCAACCACGGTCGTCGCATGTGGTGATGTCCGCTTGCTGCGAACCATATGCTCGGCAATTGCCAGGCGCATCCGGTTGGGCGTAATCAGCTCTTCATCCTGGCCAGCCACACTCGGCTCAAGCTGGCGTGCGGGCGCAGGAGCCATCGGCACAGTATTCACAGGAGCCATTGCAGGGGCCGAAGCACTGGCGGCAGGCGTTGAGGCAGCAGGGGCACTCTGCTTCTGGCTGACAAACGCCAGGATGTCCTCTTTCCGAACCCGACCACCCGTACCGGTACCAGGAATAGAATTCAGGTCAAGACCATGCTCGCTGGCAAGCCGTCGTGCCAGCGGGGAGATGCGCTGACGCTCTTCGTCACTCCGCCTGGCGCTGATTCCATTGTTACCACCGCTGGTCATTGTCGCACTGCTCTCCATCACAGGCACATTTACTTCGCCCGTTGACTTGACAGGAGCGGCATCTGGACCCGGAGCAGCCTCAACCGGAGTTGCGCTACTAACTTCGGCGTTTTCTTCAATCAGGGCAATATCGACACCGACGGCAACCGTCTCATCAACCTGCACCAGGATCTTGCTCAAACGGCCCGCCACCGGTGACGGCAGCTCGGCATTGATTTTATCCGTAATAATTTCGGCTAGCGACTCGTCTCTTTCAACCCAGTCACCCTCGTTTTTTAGCCAGGCCCCTACCGTCCCTTCCGCAACCGATTCGCCCAGGCGTGGCATTTTAACCGACGTTGGCATTGGTGAACTCCTTTGTACATCTTATCTATTGAGAAGCAAAAAGCGCGATAACGCTCCCTGCTTGATTCAGGCTTGTATCAAATAATTAATATTTTGCAAGTTTACGTGCGGCAGTCAAGATCTTTTCAGCGTTGGGCAGATAGGCCGCTTCCAGAGATGGTGCATAGGGAAAAGCCACATCCGGCGCGGCTACGCGGGTGATCGGCCCATCCAGATACTCAAAAAGTTCTTCGCCAAGCATCGCGGCCAGTTCGGCCCCGACGCCCCCGCTACGCGTATCTTCGTGTACAATCAAGACCTTATTTGTACGCTTGACCGATTCGATAATCAGCTCGCGGTCCAGCGGCACAAGACTACGCAGGTCGATGATCTCCGCCTCAATCCCATCTTCCTTTTGCAAGGTTTCAGCGGCCTTGAGGCACTGGTGAACCATCGCACCATAGGTCAAAATTGTCAGGTTCTCACCTACCCGCCGCCTGATCCCTTTGCCCAGCGGAACAATATAGTCCTCCTCTGGCAGTTCTTCACGCAGCTCCGGCTGCCGATAGAGCAGCTTATGCTCCAAAAACAGGACCGGGTTGTTATCCCTGATCGCCGCCTTAAGCAGTCCTTTGGCATCATACGTGGTCGCGGGTACAACCACTTTGATCCCCGGCGTATGAAAGAACCAGGCTTCCGGACTGGTCGAATGGAACGGTCCACCCTTGGTGCCACCGCCCGAGGGGCCGCGAATCACCATTGGCACCGGCATTCCGACGCGCCAGTACATCTTGCTTGCCATATTGACAATCTGGTCAAAGCCACAGGTAATAAAGTCGATAAACTGCATCTCGGCGATCGGGCGCATCCCCATCAAAGCCGAGCCGATCGCCGAGCCGATGATGGCGTTCTCAGCCATCGGCGTGTCAATCACCCGCTCGGGACCAAATTCCCGTTGCAGGCCTGCACTGACCTTGAAGGCTCCGCCGTATGCCCCAACATCCTCACCTAGCAAAAAGACGGCCTCATCGCGCCGCATCTCTTCGCGCATCGCCTGGCCGATCGCTTCTAAATACGTTACTGTACTCATCGCTGACCAACCGCCTCTTCTAGCTGTTGCATTGTCGTAAACGGCATTCCTGTCCGCCGATCCAGGGCATTCACGTTACGCGGATTGGCCGCCCCCGGCTCTCCAATAATCCCAATTGGACCATCGGGCGCAAAGACATAATCAGCAACAGTCTCGGGATCGGGGGCCGGACTCTGCTCGGCAAAATTCACAGCATCATCAACGATGGATTTCACTCGCGCCTCAATCTCGGCCTTTTTGGCGGGCGTCAGCATGTTCGCATCGCTCAAGAACGCTTCAAAGCGCCGAATCGGATCTTTCGCCAGCCACGCTTTGCGCTGTTCTTCTGGCACATAATCGGCTTTATCGGCTTCAGAGTGACCTCGCACGCGGAACGTCTTGCACTCCACCAGGCTGGGACCCTGGCCATCGCGTGCCCGAGCAACCGCTCTGCCAACCACATCCATCACGGCCTGCACATCATTACCATCAACGTGCTCGCCAGGC
>DASSXK010000099.1:0-3787 GCA_035703945.1 Ktedonobacteraceae bacterium
GCTTGAGACGCCTCCAGATGCCGCTCATATCGAGCATGCCTGGCATCTCTATATCTTGCGCCTGTCTGAAAAACAGCTCTCCATTACGCGTGCGGCTTTTATTCAGTTATTGGCGGAAGCCAAGATCGGGACGAGCGTTCATTTTATTCCTCTTCATTTACATCCTTACTATCGTGAGGCCTATCGACTGGCTCCTGACGATTTTCCACATGCGCTGCTTTCGTATCAGCGCTCAATCTCCTTGCCAATATATCCTGGCATGACGGATGAAGATATTGAAGATGTTATTGACGCTGTACTTCAGATTATTGAGACATACAAAAAGTAATGTCTCTGGATTGAGTGCGAACCTTTTGTACGCGTATGCCTAAGAAATACAGTAACCAGGGAATTACTATGGATATCAGCAATTTAAATGAGCTTGATTTTGGAAAATTACTGGACCGTGAAGTTATCGTACTTCATACTCAAGAGTCCTACACCCTTCTGAAGAGGCAGACTATTCTTGTGACAGGCGCGGCAGGATCGATTGGTTCAGAGTTGTGTCGCCAGTTGTTGAATTATGACCCATTGCTCGTGATAGGCCTGGATACAAATGAAACTGGCCTGTTTGATCTTGCCGAAAGCTTGCATTCTCATCCAAATGGTAAAAATTTTCTTCCCTATATTGGTGACATCACGGACGTGATTGGCATAAAGCACCTCCTGAGGACCAGGCATCCGGATATCATTTTCCATGCCGCTGCCTATAAACACGTTCCCTTACTTGAACAGTATCCTGCGCAGGCTGTTCGTACAAATGCCCTGGCAACCTATAGTCTCTGTTTACTTGCTCAGGAGCATGGAGTGGAACGTTTTACCTTTGTCTCGACTGATAAAGCGGTTGCTCCAACCAGTGTGATGGGTGCCACAAAGCGCATATGTGAGCTCATCGTGCAGGCGCTGGCTCGCACGAATCAGGGGCCAACCTGTTTTTGCGCGGTTCGGTTTGGCAATGTCATCGGTAGTCGTGGCAGCGTGGTACCTATTTTTGCGAATCAAATCAGAAACGGAGGCCCGATCACGATTACTGATTCAGAGGCTTCGCGTTACTTTATGACAATTCCAGAAGCCTGTGGATTGGTGCTGCTTGCGACAACCTATGCGGAGTCGGGGCATATCTACTTGCTTGATATGGGAAAACCGGTCAGAATTGTTGATTTGGCGCACAGGATGTTGCGTTATCAGCATCTAAAAGCTGGTCGGGATATTGAGATCGTATATATGGGTCTGCGTCCTGGCGAGCGTTTGCATGAAATGCTTGTTGCAGAAGATGAAGAGTTGATTTCAACCGGGCATCACAAAATATCCAGCATTATCTGTAAGAGTGAAGTTCCTGGTCTTCTCATGCTAGGGCAATGGATGCGTGAACTGGATAATAGCTTGCTAAATGGGGATGATGCGCGGCTTCGAGCGCTGGTTTTTGCGTACATAAACCAGCCAGACTTGATAGTGGCATAGAGAGGAAATAGGATACATCATGACACTTGCAAACTACTGGGCAATAGTAGCGAAACGATGGATACTGATTGTGCTGTGTGTGGTAGCTGCTGGCCTGGGTACCTTCTTTGGTAGTAAATTGACTACCCCCATCTATCAATCTGCTGTGCTTGTGCGCGTGGATATTCGTATGAGTAGCTCGGGTACGAATTCTGCTGATTATACAAGTTTGTTGGCCAGTGACCAGCTTGTGCAAACAGAGGCGCAGCTTGCGGTAAGCGGCTCTGTGTTGGCTGAAGTTGCATCGCATTATCCGGGTTTAACCTCAAGCAAATTGGCGCAAAATGTATCGCAGTCTCCAAAGTTGAATACCCAACTATTTGAGATCGATGTTGAGGACACCAGTCCGGTAAGGGCTGCTGCCCTTGCTAACGATATTGCTGCGACCCTGATTAAGCAGGAGGCTCAGAATCAGGTAAATGATAATGCGCAATCGCAACAGCAGCTTCAGGCGCAAATGGATGTCGCCCGTCAGAATATAAATGAGACAAATACTAAGATTAATGTGCTCCAGGAGCAGGTTGCAGCCCTGGAATCCCAAAAAAACAATCAAGCGCAGATTGCTAACCTCCAGACGCAAATAGGGACTTTGCAGGGTCAGTTAGGTGTGCAGCAAGCAAACTATAATCAGTGGCAAACAATATTGGCCCAACTAGAGATTTCCGAGGGACAGAATGCCAACTTCTTGAAAGTTGCTCAACCGGCCCAGATTAATCGCAGCCCTGTCAAACCCCAGGTTCTCCTGAACACAGTGATAGGAAGTGTAGCTGGCCTGTTTCTTGGTCTGATGCTGGCATTACTCATCGAATTACTGGATACACGCGTACATTCCGCCGAGGAAATTGCTCGATTGCTGAATGTACCTCTGCTTGGAAATATCTGGCAATCTGGGGATAATAAAGCCGAGCACGATCCAATTGTGAATCCCGAAGCTCACCACATCAATGTTGAGGCTTATCGTATTCTGCGTACAAACATTCAGTTTTCTTCTGTTAGCAAACCTGTTCATTCGTTCCTGGTCACCAGTCCGCTACCATCCGATGGGAAAAGTACGATTGCCGCGAATTTGGCTGTGTATATGGCGAAAGGTGGCAAGAAAACGTTGCTCGTTGATGCTGACCTGCGTCATCCAACTATTCATAAACAATTTATGCTTCCTAAAGAGAACCTGGGTTTAAGTAACTTGCTTGTGGCCCTTTCCAATTACTCGTCTCTTCCGAACGCCACAGATGCTGCCAGTATATCTTTGGGGCCCTATATAACGTCGGTGGATATTCCAAACCTGGGCGTTATGACCGCTGGCGAGCTTCCTCCTAATCCACCCGAGCTGCTGGATTCCGCTGCGATGAACACCTTCCTGGAAGTGATTAAGAATAGCGGCGTAGATATTGTGGTTATTGATACACCACCTCTGCTGGGACTTTCTGATACAAGCATTCTTACAGCTAAGGTTGATGGAGTTGTTGTGGTCGCGGATATTACCCGTGTGAAAAAGAAGAACCTGCATCTAACCAGGGCCGCCTTGACACGAGCAAATGCACGCGTGCTTGGCTCTATCGTCAACAAGCAGCAGCGACCACGCAAGAGCTCAATCTATGGCTATGGATACTATTACTACGGGCAGGAAGAAGAGAAGGGGAAAAACTCTACTCGCCAACCTGCTGATATTACAACCAAGTAGGCTGGATTCTACCGTTCTACTATCGTTCAGACACCTAAACTACATGTATAAATTGTAGAAAGGAAGGGACTCATGAGGCATCTGGATCGGGCGCCTATCTCCGGCAGGAATCAGCAGATAAATCGCAAGCGGACCAAATGGACGGGTAAGCAGAAAATTGGAATGGGATTGATTTTGTTGCTCCTCTTTGGCTCTGTGATCGCAGGCATTGGTTCTTTGGTCGCTGGTTTTGTGTACCAGCGCGATCTACCGATTGCGAATGATGGAGCACAGCATCTTCAGAATGCTGAAAACGATTTGGCACATTTTCAAAAAAATCTTTTCGATACCGGGGCCATCACGCTGGCTGAGCAAGAATTTGTTGTGGCCCAGCAACGTTTCATGCAAGTAGATAGTGATCTTCGCTATGTGCCTGGAGCCGCTTCCTACCTGCCAGGATATGGGAATCAGATTCAAGCCTCGCTTCAGCTTGTACCCTTGATGCTGGATCTATCCAGTAGCGGCATTAACGGCTGTAAGCTTTTAAATACGCTTATTGCACAGTTCCACGGACATTTTATCGGGCTT
>DASSXK010000121.1:0-6704 GCA_035703945.1 Ktedonobacteraceae bacterium
TTGCTCGCCTTTTGGACGTGACAATCGATATTTTACGCAACTGGGATCGCAACGGGTTGATCGACATTCCACGAGATCCTTCCAACGGCTATCGACGCTATGGAGCGCAAGAAATCAGTCGCCTGCGCGTCATCCGCATGCTTTCCCGCTCAGGCTATAGCATATCGGCAATTCTACGAATGCTCCTTCAACTCGACCAGGGTCAAAAGACTCATCTGCGCCACGCACTCGACACCCCTCACCCCGACGAGGATGCTCACCTGGCCTCCGATCGTTGGATCTCAACGCTGAAAGACCAGGAACAACGAGCTTGCGAAATCATTACCCTGGTGGAAGAATTTATCCAAAAACAAACAACCAGCCATTACTGATTTTCTACCTCTTGAAGACAAACCCTCCCTTAGGACACCAGGGTTATAAAATAAGCGAGAAAGAAACGATCCGTATATAACTGTCTCCACTTTTTATCTTCTGGAGGTCAAATGACTGCTCACATCACGATTCGTGGCGCTCGGCTGCATAATCTGAAAAATGTGTCCCTTGCGATTCCCAAAAACCGGCTTGTCGTCCTGACGGGTCTGTCCGGTTCGGGCAAATCCACGCTCGGATTCGATATTCTGAATATGGAAGGCCGACGCCAATATATGGAGTCGCTCGGACTGGTGCCCTATGGCATGGCAAAGCCGCCGGTCGATGCCATCACCGGCCTCTCCCCGGCAATCAGTATAGACCAACACCTGACCAATCACAGTCCGCGTTCAACTGTTGGAACTTCCACCGATATCTATACCTATCTGCGCGTCTTATTTGCGCGCCTCGGCCACCGTCCCTGCCCGACCTGTGGAAAAGATGTCCCGCCCTCCTTTGACCCCGCCGAAGCAGAGGCAAGAGATGAAGTTGAACTGGACGATACTGCCAGCGAGCCAGAAGAAACCTTCCCATGCCCACATTGTGGCGGACCTGTGCCCGCTCTGGAGATGGCACACTTTTCCTTTAATAAACCCGAGGGAGCCTGTCCGACCTGTACAGGACTGGGCAACGTCCAGCAGGCCGATCTCACACGCCTGGTTGACGAGCAAAAGAGCCTCCCAGATGGGGCCGTTTTCGGCTGGGATATCCATTCACTCAATCGCCATAGCCCCATCCTCAAAGCGGCTGCGAAGCATTATGGCTTCGAATTCGCGCTCTCACAACCGATCAAGGGCTATACAGCGGCCCAACGCGATCTACTCTTCTATGGTGTGGAGAGCCCTCTCTTTCAACGACACTACCCGGCGATCAAGCCACCGACGATCGTGCGTGAGGGACGCTTCGAAGGTATCGCCACGAATCTCCTGCGTCGCTACGCTGAACACCTGCACGAACACATCAACGAGGCCGATTACCGCGACAAACTGCAAGATTATATGATCACCCAGACCTGTCCCGCCTGCGCTGGCACGCGCCTACGGCCCGAAAGCCTAGCCGTGACCATCAACGGGCAAAACATTATCGCCGCCTCGCGCCTGGCACTCAGCGATCTCGCTGGCTGGCTGAACGATCTTCGCGGCGTCTTTAGTCCCGATGAAATGCTTCTCGCCAGCTCCATACTGGACAATCTAAACGAGGGCATCGCACGACTGATTGAAGTTGGGGCTGGCTATCTCACCCAGGATCGTGCAACAACATCCCTCTCAGCCGGTGAGACCCAGCGGCTGCGACTGGCTTCTTTGCTTGGATCGGAGTTGAGTGGTCTGCTCTATGTCTTCGATGAGCCAACCATCGGACTGCACCACCGGGACACCCAGCGCCTGATCGGCGTCTTGCGCCGCATACGCGATCTCGACAACACCGTGATTGTCATCGAACACGACCTGGAGATGATCGCCGCCGCTGATTATGTGATCGACTTCGGTCCAGGCGCTGGCAAGCACGGCGGACAGGTCGTCGCGGCCGGTACGCCAGATGAAGTTGCAGGACAATCCAGCTCAATCACGGGAGCATACCTGGCCGGGCGGACATCAATTCCTGTTCCACGGCAACGCCGCTCGCCAGGTAACAAGGCGATTACCATCCACGGTGCTCGCGAGCACAACCTGAAAAACATCACGGTGCGCCTACCATTGGGGATGTTGATTGCAATGACGGGTGTCTCTGGATCGGGAAAATCCTCGCTGGTCTTCGATGTTCTCGACCAGGCCATTCGCCAGCGCCTGTATGGCTCTCACGAGCCTGTGGGCGAACATGACACGATTGAGGGCAGCAACTATCTTGATAAGATCATTACAATCGACCAGCAACACATCGGACGTATTCCACGCTCAAACGCCGCGACTTATTCCGATACGTTCACCCCAATCCGTGAGGCTTTTGCGGCAACCCCTGAAGCTCGCAGTCGAGGGCTGTCCAGCCGCCACTTCTCCTTCAATGTCCCTGGTGGACGCTGCGAACGCTGCGAGGGGAGTGGAATCCTGACCGTCAAAATGCAACTCTTGCCAGATGTTGAAGTACGCTGTCCCACCTGTCACGGCCGCCGCTTCACTCGTGAGACGCTCGCTGTACAGTATTGTGATCATGACATCTCCGAGGTACTCGATCTGACCATCGAAGAAGCCCTGGCGCTGTTCAAGGATGTACCAGCCGCACATTCCCGCCTCCAGGTGCTCTCCGATGTTGGATTGGGCTATCTGCAACTTGGACAACCCGCCACGACACTTTCAGGCGGCGAGGCCCAGCGCATCAAGCTGGCAAAGGAGTTGGGTCGCAGAATCACCGGTCGCACGCTGTATCTTCTGGACGAGCCAACTACCGGCCTGCACCTGGCCGATACCGCCCGACTACTGAGCGTGCTCCAACGTCTCGTAGATGCAGGCAACACCGTGCTGGTCATAGAACACAACCTGGAGGTGGTAAAGGTAGCCGACTGGGTAATCGACCTCGGACCCGAAGGCGGGGCCGCCGGGGGCAATCTAATCGCACAGGGCACACCCGAACAGATTGCTCTGATTCCAGAATCCTATACGGGGCAGGGTTTAAAAGACCTGTTGTGAATTTCAGAAACACTGTAGTTGGTAAGCAGCGATCCTGGCGGGGCTGGTCCGATCAAGGGAGCGATTCGAGTTTTTGTTCAGTTTTGGGTAGCGAACCGACCGGAACAGAAACGGCGAGTTGATAGCCACCGCCCAGGTTGGGTCCAGCTTCAAAGGTGCCCTTAAGCGCCTCGACACGTTCGGCAAGTCCCCGCAGACCATTGCCACTACCAGGCTTGCCAGTCGTAGAAGTACCCGTCGCTGGAGAAGAGCCAGGCAGAGCCACCCCATCATCGATCACAACAACGCTTACAGAATCGCCCTGGCGTTTGATATGCACACTGCACCAATCTGCGCGGCTATGGCGGATCACATTGGTCACGCCTTCGCGCACAGCCCAGGAGAGCAGGATCTCGACCGAACTCGGCAAGGAATCCAGCACGCCTTCCTCGCCTTCGTAACGATAGGCGATGCCAGCAGCAAACAAAATCTCCTGGGCGGCGTGCAGCTCGCTGATCAGCGTTGGCTGACGATAATTGGAGACGGCCTCGCGAACTTCTTGTAGCGTCGTTCGAGCTACCTGCTCTACATCACCTATCTCGGACAGCGCTCTTTCGGGCGCAATTGCGATCAATCTGCCCGCCAGTTCACTTTTTAAAGCGATCAGCGAAAGATTATGACCCAGAAGATCATGGAGATCGCGGGCAATGCGCAGACGCTCGGTCATCACAGCAAGCCGGGCAATCTCCTCGCGAGCGGCTCGTAGCTCCCAGCTTGTAGTGATCGACCAGACGACACTCCGCGTGATAAATACAATTGCCGTGACAAACACAAGCGACTGAAGGTTAGTCAGCCAGTCCAGGCCAAGCAGCCAGCCAAATGTAATAATGAGTAAGCTAAAACCCAACGCCACCAGAATAGCCCGACGGAGCGTAAGACTGCCTCCAACAAAGCCACTTGTATAGTACATCAATTGCAACCATTGGCCACCAGCGAGAAAAGAAAGCACAAAACTAATGGCAGTTAACACAACAACCGTCACCCAGGTCCGTTGTTCTGTACGCTTCGAGGGCGGATCGCCAGCAACCAGGTGATTTGCCCGAAGCCACGAGGCCCACAAATAGATCGAAAAGAAAAGTACCAGCCCAACCCCCACCTCAATATTATGTGCAGCAGGATAACCATGTTGAAAAAGCTGCAAAATACCGGGTAACATCAGGGGCAACCAGACGACCCAGATCACCCAGATCAGAAAAGGAGAGCGGCCTTCAAATCCCGCTGGCTTACTTGTCTGGAGCGGATTACCTTGTACATTCTCCAATGTGCTATGCCCTCCCTGTTCTTTTCAAACTCGAATTCCCGCACGCTAGAAGTGAATTCCAGAAATCACCAGAGTAGCAACCTTATTTTCCCGTATTGTACTACGAATAGACGCAGATTGAATATATTCCAACAGCCAGGTTTAGACCATCTTACAAGAAAGTATAGGTTCGCTCGCCTGGAAGCGGTAGTGAAAACCATCATCAGAAAAACATGACAATTGTCATCTCAGGCTCCTGAGACGCTTGCCCAAACAATAAGCTGCCTTAATTGCACTTCACACAACAGGTAACATTTGTCTGACAGGCCCAGCAAATAATCAGCGCCCAGAACTGATCTCTCAGCCCTGGGCGCTTTCCCCCGCTGGCTTCAGTAATTTCCCCATTTGTCATAAATTTCCAGCTTGATCCCCAGAAAAACTCCTTGATTACAGAGAAATCCTGGGATCAAGCACGTTATGTCTCGTTTTCATCGATAGCCTTCCAGAAGTCCTTGCGCTGCTTCTCAACATGTTTGATATTCTCTTCTGTCGGCTCATAGGCTGCCTGATAGACGCCTAAGATATGATCTCCCAGTTGGTGTGTCGCAACAATTTCATCTTCCAGATGTTCCTTCCTCCATTCGGTCATTTGTTGCACAAACTCACCTTCGTCATCTGCACAGAGATGAACAACCTGATCAAAATTTTCATCTGATCTGCGGTAGACAATTCTCCAGATTGCCATCGGTACGCCTCCCATTCGGGGCAGCCTTAGGATTGTGCGCTCAAGGAGCTTTGGTTAGCATTCAAAAGCTGCCTGATATAAATCCAGAAGAAGAAGTGATCCACTCTTCTCCTATATCCCACGCGCTTCTCGGAAAAGCGCCGTAATTTCGCCTTCGTGCCCCTCTGGTATATGCTGAAGTAGCTTGCGCAAGTTTCGATCCCACAATTCCTGGATAGGATCTTCTAAATGTCGGGCATAGGCAACTTGCGTCTCAAAAACCACCATAACGATAATGCTATAGGAAGCAGCATAGTACGCTGCCTCAGGCTCTAGAACATACCCTCCAACATAACCTTTCGCCCTGGGCAAGTACTCTTGTTCCCAGCGAAAAAGGTGATCCAGCGCCGCTTGCTCCTTACCTATCCTGGGGCGAAGATGGTAAAGTGTTCCGTACATAACATTCTCCATTGGGTGCTTACGCAATACAAAGGATTCTTTATGTTGCTTACAAAAGGTAATTCGCCAGGTGTAGAGGAAGTATAACCGTTATAGTCGGGCTTGCGAAGGTCTAACCTCCCGATATTTTGGTAGAGGGGGGACGTATTTTTTTATGTAACCAGAGATGATTATGTGCCAACGTCAAGCTCTCAGGGCCAGGATCTCTTTTACTCTCCCAGCCCTTTCGAAATCGCCCAGGTGGTAAGTTGCGCACGCGTGCCCAGATTCAGTTTGGCATACATATGCTCAAGGTGCGTTCCAACTGTGCGCTGACTGATGACCAGCGTTTCCGCAATTTCGCGATTGGTTTTTCCCAGTACAATCAGGCGGGCAATTTCGCGCTCCCGCTCGCTCAATCCATCAAAGGATTCTTTGGCAGCCTGTTTGGACGTAAGTGGTCGCACGGATGGGAGGCGACTTCGCGCGGCCGAGCGAAAGCGCTCGCGCTGCTCCCCCTCATCAATTGAATTTGCCAGTTCGTCGAGCATTTTATAGGCAATCCCAAGCTCACGGTGCGCATACACCCTCTTTTTATAAAGCAGGTATACATGCACAAGCACACACTGGATCTGCCAGAGAAATACACAGGCCCCCAGTTCATGGGCGGCTCTGCGAGCCTCTTCAAGGAGACGGCAGCCTTCCTTAAAGCGACCCAGCATCACAAGTGCCTGGCCCCGCACTTTCAGCAGCATTGGGATGGGTCGCTCACGCATCTGACCGGGAGCACTGTTCGACAGGGTTTCCGCGAGATAAAGTGCCTCTTCTGGTTTGCGTTGCATCAAAGCAAGTTCGGCCCGCACCCAGACCATCCGCCGTTCATGCACATTATGGGGTGCCTGCCCCTGCGGCAGTCCCTCCTCCAACAGCAACTCGGCTCGCTGAAAATTTCCAACCGTGCCACATGCCAGGGCCAGCGTCGCGATGAAATGTCCCGTCCAGAATGCAGACCCCTGGGGACGCGCCACCTTCAGTCCTGCTTCCAGCACTTCAAGTGCCTGATTGTAATCAAGCAAGGCAAAATATGCTTCACCCAGGCTATAGTAAGCACCGGCCATCCAATGATGGTTCTCAATCTCGCTGGCAATATCGAGGGCTGTTTTGGCGCGCATTAATCCTTCACCCAGATGACCATACGAACTCCAGATCATCCCTCCGGTCAAAAAAGCCAGCG
>DASSXK010000167.1:0-5827 GCA_035703945.1 Ktedonobacteraceae bacterium
CCTCAAAAGAAATCTGGTCTCCGATTTCTTTCAGGGTCTACAGAGTGGGGACCGCGACCTGGAAGACGAGCTACGGCAGCGGGCTGAGTATCTGGGGTGCGACCTGGATAAACCTCATACGGTCGCGATCATTGAAATCACCCACAATCCGCAATCGCCTCGACGACAGTGGAAAGATCAAACGGAAGAGACACCTGAGCAGGAATTTGAGCACCTGGGAAAACTGTTGCAACGACGTATTTTGAGTAGTTTTCCTGGCTCCCTCATCCATAATAAAGAAAATATGCTGACCTGCCTGCTGCATATAAGCAAAGATCCGGCAGCCATACGCCTGCCTGCCTGGCTACATGAACTGGCAGGAGAGTTTCTTAGCGAGCACAACGCGATTCTCTCAATCGGCATTGGAAATGTCTGTCAAAGCCTGAAGGATTATCAAAACGGCTTTGTGGAAGCGTCAGAGGCTCTTCAAATGGGTAGTAAGCTCAAATCAGAGGACAGAGTCACCCATTTTAACGATCTGGGGGTCTATCGCTACCTGTACAAAATCACGCGTATGGATAGTCTACGCGATATCTATCAGGATCTCGTCACCCGTATCGCTGTCTATGACCAGCGCAAAAACACCGATCTGCTGGACACCCTGGAAATCTATCTGGAATACGCGGGCAATCTTACCAAAACCTCAAATCATTTATTCGTACACAGAAACACGTTGATTCAAAGACTGGAACGCCTACAATCCCTTTGCGATGTCAATTTACAGGATCGCAGCAACTGGTTGACGCTCCAGGTAGCAATCAAGGTCTATCGCCTGCGTAACACTATCCATAAAGGCTAAAATCCAGGTCGCGTAACATAGAAAGACCTCGATTAATTTGTTGTAGAGGTCTTCACATTCCAGCATCGCAAGCTTCGACAAGCACAGGTGATGTATGTTTAGACGCTGGCAATGCCGCGAAAGTAGATATTTGTGAGATGCTTGACGACTTCTTCCATCGATTCCTGATCACCCAGGATCAATTGATCATATCCTTTGGCTGTAATCAGGCTAAGCAAGGCCCGTAACATGACAGGTGTGGGTATCGTAGTATTCAACTCGCCTCGCGACTTACCTTCTTCTAAGAGAGCCTGCATATTCCCCGAGAACTGCTGCCAGAGGTCCAGCATGCAGCCTTTCTTTTCAGAAAGTGAACGTCGCAGGTCAGGATTTTCGCGAAGCACCGAGAATAATTGAATACGCTTGCCAAAGAAATCTGTATACATCGTGTAGAAGATCTTTTCCAGTTTGCGATAGACGGTTTCCGTTGAGTTACAAATCTCTTCTACATGTTGCAAGACCCGCTGCATATCCCGCTCAAGAATCGCCACGACCAGTGCATCTTTGCTGGGAAAATGCAGATAGACAGTGCCTTTGGCCACGCCAACCCGTGAGGCGATCTCATCCATCGAGGTATCCCGATAGCCTTTTTCCAGCAAGACCTCATCACCCTTCTGGAGAATGAGCAACTCCCGCTCAAATCGCTGCTTCTCTTTGAGAGATCGGTGCACTACTTCTTGTGACATACTGACTACCCCTCCACAACTGTCTTTTGACCGGACGACGCTTTTTTCGCAATTTGGTGCTAATTTTAACAAAAATGCCTGATTTGACTTTATGATCATTGTTTTGATCCATTGTCAATGGACTGTCAAACTCTTCTTTTGATTCTAACCTATTGGGAGGGAGCGAATCAAGTTGAAATTTACCTCTATCTAACATCAACCTATTCTTCTTTCCCTTTCCTTCATGAATTGGTAGTTTATTCCCATTAAGCTTCCAATACATCAAAATGCTTTCCGGGAACAAATTCTAGCTATATGTTACAAACAATAGTTCAGTATTTCTACTGCTTAATAACGATTCCTTCTTGAGTTATAATAATGTATTCTTAATTTGTGATTGAAGCAACTCTGCCATAACATCTGGCTTCGTTTGCTCGTCAGCCTGGCACCCTTCATCTACCTGCTTAATAAAGTGAGTCGTAAACAATACCTATCTCAAAGGATCAACACGTAACAAAAGAGGCGAGGAGAGAACACCATGTTCTTAATCAAGTTCCTGTACCGCAACCTGAAAGGGTACCGTTTCCTGGTCATACTCGCAATCATTGTGCGGTTGCACAAGTTAGCTCCGATATTATCGCACTCCAGCCACTTAAATGGATTCCCAGCAAGGCTCAGAATCCCGGCAATGATCCAGCCTGCACATTTCCTTTTCTTGGTCTGAATGATAAACCTGGATTGCTTGATTTTTTTGACACGCCAGCGCTTGACCCGTCCCTGAAGCCACCACCGGGAAGCAATCAGGTCCAGCCACCTCCAACATCCCCCTGTCCGGTTAATCCAGCAGACCCAAGAACATTTTTGACGCCAGATACCACGCACCACAGCGTCATTGGCGTGATTGTCTTTGGCGTCATCGTACTGGTGCTTTTTTCTACAATCAGCGCCTTCCTGGTCTATCTTGATCTCTATCTCGCCTCCTATATTGCCCAGAGCCTGAGCGCGAGGCTACGCAAACAGCTCTTCGAGCACCTGCAACGCATCTCCCTGGATTGGCATGGCAAACAGAAAAAAGGCGACCTTGTTCAACGCATTACAGGCAATATCACCGATATTGAAAAATTTGTCACAGACGGCCTGGTTGATCTGCTGGTGGGTATTTTGACACTGGCCGGGGTCGTGTGGATCATGCTCTTCTACAGTGTACCCTACACCATTCTCTCGCTTGCGATCGCGCCGGCCCTCTTTGTGATTGTCCTTTACTACACCCGCAATATCAAATTGGCGGCAAAAAGACAGGCAAAATCAGCCGGACAGGTGGCTGACGTCGCCACCGAAGACATCAATGCCCTGACCGTCATCAAGGTCTTCACACGCGAGGAGCGCGAGGATATGCGCTTCAGCAATCGTGTAGGCGAGAGCAGGGCTGCTGGACTTCGTGCAGGCGGACTTCAGGCACAGTTCACCCCGATTGTCGCGATGCTGGTCGCTCTCGGAACAGCCACCATCGTTGGCGTCGGTGGCTATAGCGCAGCCGGAAATCCTTTCTCCTTCGGTCCCCTCACAATTGCAGCCGGAACAATTGATGCGGGCCTGATCGTGTCGTTCCTCTTCTATCTCAAACTGCTCTATCAGCCGATGCGTGATCTCTCAAAGTTAACCAACCTGGCAAATTCTGCCTCAGCCGGAGCCGAGCGCATCCAGGAGGTTCTCGATCAAGCGCCAGAAGTAATTGAAAGCCAGGCACCTTACAACGGACCCCAAAGGTTGCGTGGAGATATTGCTTTCGAAAACGTCTACTTCGCCTATTCGTCTGATCGACCCGTCCTCAAAGGAATCAATTTGAATATTCCTGCTGGTAAAAAAGTAGCGCTGGTCGGCCTCTCAGGCGGTGGCAAAACGACACTGGTCAAGCTGATTCCACGCTTCTACGAGGTCCAACAAGGTGTCGTAAGATTCGACGGCGTGGATAATCGTCTCTATCCCCTCAAGGTCTTACGTGAGAATGTGAGCATGGTCTTGCAGGACTCGGTGCTCTTTGAGGGTACGATCCGTGAAAATATCGAGATCGGGCGTCCTGGTGCCCGTATAGACGAAATTATCGATGCCGCGAAAAAAGCCCAGATGCATGAAACAATTATAGGCTTACCAGACGGCTATGAGACCCTCGTACGGGAACAAGGGAAAAACTTCTCCGGAGGGCAGCGCCAACGGCTGGCGATCGCTCGCGCCATTCTGCGTGATGCCGCGCTACTGATTCTGGACGAACCAACCGCCTCTCTGGACGTCGAAGCAGAGGCAGAGGTCATGCGTGCGCTGGATACGCTGATTATTGGCCGGACGGTAATCGTGATCTCCCACCGTCTCAGCACCCTGGGCAACGTCGATGAAATCATTGTCCTGAGCGATGGGCGCATTATCGAGCAAGGGAGCTATAGGGAACTGAAGCGCCTGGGGAAGGTCTTCGCGGGCCTGCTTGAAGAGCAGAATCGCTATAGCGCCGAAAGCGCTGGCGATAAGTCGATTCTCCGTTCAGCCTTTGTGCCCCTATCACGCGGGGACGAATGGCAGCAAAGTCGCCAGGCCTCACAAGGGGATCAAAGTCGTCCGGTCTCATCAATGACCCCGAAGCCGCCTGTGGCAGTTGGACCTACTTCCAGACCAATCCCTCCATCTCAGGCTGGCCCGCAGGGCGGAAGCTTGCCAAACAACGGAAATCAAGCCTATCAGCCGCCACGCGCTCGGATACGCATTGAGGTTGAAGGAAATCCCGTTGGCGCCCACGAACTCACGAAGCCCTTGATGACGATTGGACGCCTCAGTAGCAACGACATCCAGATACCATCACAACGCATCTCACGTATGCACGCCCGCCTGCGCTTTGATAACGGGAAATGGTCCATCGAGGATGCCGAAAGCTTGAATGGTATCTTCTACCAGGGCAAGCGTGTTGAACGACTTGTCTTAACCAAAGGAGACCAGATTTACCTGGCCCCCAAAGTCTCGCTCTATTACGATCAACTCTAAACCAAATTGAAACAGGAGGGGGCGGCTTTACGCAAGCTGCCCCCTTTCATATGTCGATACAAAATTCGCTATTCCTGTGCAGGCAGATCTACTGGCTGCATATCTACGGTTTCTACTGGAGGTAAATCCACATTCTTCGATTGATAGTGCGCACGCAGTTCCGCCAGTTTGCTCGGACGAAGCGCAATAGCCGCATAAATTAGATAGAGCAAAAACAGGAAACCACTGCCAAGCAAAGCTTGCCAGACGTCAATTGGCGGTATGCCAAACTTGCTTGCTCTCACCAGGGGCGCATAATCATAGAGGCCATGCAGGATAATTACAGGCCAGATTGAGCCGGTTCGCAAGCGGATCACAGCATAAGTCAGCCCTAGCCCAAACGCCAGCAGAATCTGGCCAACCACAAACCCCAACGAGTAGCCCGCAAAGAGATTGCTGGTATGAAGCAAGCCAAAGACCAGCGCGGAGAGAATAATTGCCCGTAACACACCTTTGGACAGGAAGGCTTGTAAAATAAGCCCACGGCAGAGGGATTCTTCCGCCAGACCCACCAGACCGCAAAAGAGGGCAAGCGATAAGAACTGATCGAGAGCCACCTTGTTTGGGCCAAAAATGAGAGGAAAGAGCGTCGGGATCGCGATAAACAGCATAAAAATTATCGGAAATAGAAGGAGAGGCATGTCTTTCCAGGTGATTCCCTGCATAAATCCTGTTTGCCGCCACCACTTTAAACGGGAGATCAATAGAAAAGCAACGATCACAAGCAGCAGTTCAAGCACATCTCTGACCGGTTGTGCAGGAACATGGGAGAAACGAATAAATGCTCTCCCCAGAAAGCCGAGTCCAACCAGGATGCCCTCTAAGATGCCAAGCAAGGCGAGCACAAACCACCAGGGGTGTGCATTCACAAACCGTGCCAATCGTCCGTCTGTTTCAGATGCGAAAGAGGCGTTCATCAATAAAAAAGTCCTTTTATCAAGAAATCAAAATAGTCTATCAATAATAACGCACTCAACCAGTATAGACAAAATCAAAGAAGCACAACAGGCGACAAAATCATCTTCGCGGCCTGTTGTGCTTCCTTAGATGCAATATATGCGCTACACGCCGTCTGAATGATACTTGATAATACGCAGGATTGGCCGCTCCCCCACCGATGGTTGCGGCAGGTAAATGGTCTGAGTTGCTTCGTCAATCGCTAACGTATGGTGGCTTCCCCCACCTAAAAAGTAATCGCCCAGTTTCTTAAATCCTCTCC
>DASSXK010000237.1:0-2025 GCA_035703945.1 Ktedonobacteraceae bacterium
CGATCAGGCTTACCAGCAACAGCTCACCCAGTCCCTTGCGGCGAAAATCGGGGTGCATCGCAATCGTCGTGACATGGGCCTCATCCACCATCAACCACAAACCCGCAAAGCCAATGATCGACGCCAACTCCGGTGAAGTGGCAGTCGAAGCCGGGCGGCTGGGAAGGAGCGAGAGCGGAAAAATACGCCGGGGCTGTCGCTCTGGACCCACAGAGGGGACGGCGAGACGCTCCTCAGATATTCTTTTGTCGCGTAGCACAATATAGTGTGCCCAACGGTTATCCTGCAACTCTTTACGATAGGCGCTGGGCGGCCAGGTCGAAGGATAAGCTAAACGTTCAATTTCGATGACACGAGGTACATCGGACATTGTCATACGATCAATGGCGTAACGCACCGTCTTCCCTTTCTGAATTGTTCTGATCGGTTGGTCGATCTGGCATCTTGCCCAAAAGTGGCTGCTTGCGGGTGCTGGTTGTAATCGAAGGTCGGCGTAAATATCCCGGCTCCAGTGTAACCGCATCATCGACAAGGCCCGCCTGAAAACGTGGCAAAGCCAGGGTAGCCAGAACAGATGCCTGGCGATTAGACTCACTATTGGGGATAAAACGTACCTTCTGCTGGAATGTTGCGAAAATAGATGCCCGGGAAGCACTATTGAGCTCCCCACAAAAGAGAAGCGGCTGCTGTTCAGGCTGCGAGTCGATCCAATGAGGAACCTCCTCGATAAGCGCTGACAAGGCGATCAGACGGGGCTCACTTAAGCGACGCATCTGCGTCTGCAAATTACCCTCCGCCTGCACAATCGGTTCAAAGGCATAACAGGCCGCATAAAGCTCCGAACGCCCCGCTTCAATCGCGGCACAGATCGGGCCACGCCATTGACGCTGCTGTCCTGAAGTTATGTCAAGTGTGCTGATGCCAACAAGTGGCACATCTAGAGCAAAGGCCAGGGCTTTGGCGGTCGCGACGGCGACCCGAACACCATTAAAGGAGCCTGGGCCGGTGGCAACCGCGATTCCATCCAGAGCGGAAAGGGTCAAATTGCAATCGGAGGCCAGTTTTTGGACCCGTTCCAACAATTCGACGCTGTGATTATTACCCACATGCCAGGAATATTCAGCATAGAGCTTTTCTTCTGAGAGGAGCGCAATACTGGCCTGGCGTGTGGAGGTGTCAAGAGCTAATATGAGCATAGGCTTTTTTCTGAAACTGACGCAACAGTTCACAATAGCGCGAACCTGTTGCGATTAATTGAAGACCGCGTTTGGTCTCATTGAGCATTTTCAGGCGAATATGCAGGTGTTCATCGGGCCAGAGAAGCTGAGCCTTGCCAGCCCATTCTACGACACTCACCCCTGAGCCATAGAAGTAATCCTCAAAACCGAGGTCAAAGATTTCTTCCGGATCATCCAGGCGATAGAGGTCAAAATGATAAAGAGGCGGACCCATTTCTGTAACAGCAGGGTCGCCAACCGTGCGGAGTTGACCGGAATATTCTTTGAGCAGCGTAAAAGTCGGGCTACTGATCACATCGGTAATCCCCAGGCCTTGCGCTAATCCCTGCGTAAAAGTGGTTTTGCCTGTACCCAACTGCCCATCGAGCAGCAGCAGCTCACCACCCTGAAGCAAATCACCCAGGCGCATACCCAGACGCCGGGTCTGATCTGCGCCGTGGCTGATGCTTTCAAGCGTAAACGTCATTTCTTCCTGGGAATGGTTTGTCACAGTACAATCTCTCTGCTCTCACCTGAATTTGGCGCGAATGCTTCTGCAAGCATATCAACCCGATGCGCTGAACCTGATCGTCAGCGGATCATCGCATCAATCGGTCTGCAATTGCCGCTCTGAATTATACGCATGAAAGTCGAAAAGGTCAATTTAACCTGTCAGGGGGAACGCAGGCAAAACGGCGGAGAAGATACCAGGCAGAAGCCTTCAACCATACACTCAACAATACCCACGAGCCTGACAAAATGGCTTGACAAAATAACTTGAGATCACAAGACACTTTGCAACGGCGCT
>DASSXK010000244.1:0-5937 GCA_035703945.1 Ktedonobacteraceae bacterium
AAAAGGTCGTCCTGGACACGAGCAACAATGCCCTGCGTAACGGCCTGCTCGCGGCCCCCACAATTATAAAACCCAACATCGATGAACTCCAGCAACTTGTTGGTCGAACCCTGACCGAAGAAGCCGAGATAGAGAAAGCCGCACATTCACTACTCGTTGGCGGCCTCGAAATGGTCGTGGTCTCTATGGGCGAACAGGGGGCGATGTTTGTACAACAAGCAACGGCCCTGACTGCGCTCCCTCCGACCGTCAAAGTTAAAAGCACGGTAGGCGCAGGTGATGCAATGGTCTCTGGACTTATCGCCGGCCAGATACAAGGTCTGAATCTTTCAGATTGCGCTCGACTGGCTACCGCCTATTCGCTTACGGCTATTACGCGTGAGGGTTCAACTTCACTTGAGCCCAGGACCCTTGAGACCTTCGTGCAACAGGTAGCAATACAGGAACGCTCTACCACCCCTCGTAGTGTGTCTTCTTAGCACGTCAAAAGGAGTTCTCAATATCGAGGCTCCTGAGTAAATACCCACATTTCCTGGCACTCAACTCGACAGCGTCACACCTGGAGAGAATGTCGTGAGTGGGGGTAAGCAAGCCATTCACTTCGCTGACTGATTGCGCTTGAGAAGCGTTCAGTAGGCTCGTGCAGTTATCAGTTCTTTTCCACGAAGGAAGGAGTTCACCATCATGGCGAACATCGTCGCAATTACTTCATGCCCAACAGGCATAGCGCACACCTTTATGGCAGCAGAGGGGCTACAACGTGGAGCCGAGTCGCAGGGACATACGATTAAAGTTGAGACGCAGGGATCGGTTGGGGCTCAAAACACCCTGACCGCAGCGGACATCAATGCCGCTGATATCGTAATCATCGCTGCCGATACCAAAGTAGACATGAGCCGCTTCGGCAACAAACCGGTCTACGAAACATCGACAAATGCCGCGATTAAAGATGGTCAGGCCGTTGTCAATCAGGCCCTCGCCCAGGCCACCGCAACTCCCGTCGCCACAGACGGTAAATCGGATTATGTCGAGCAGGTACAGGCTGCGAAGGCTGCTCGCTCCAAAAATCGAACCGGCCCTTACAAACATTTGCTGACTGGCATTTCCTACATGATTCCGTTTGTCGTAGCAGGTGGAATTCTGATTGCGTTATCTTTTGCCTTCGGCGGATATCTGGTTGTAAACGAGCCCGCGACTTCTCTTTCACTGGGATCGGTGCTTTTTGAAACCGGCGCGAAGGCCGGCTTCCTGCTCTTTGTTCCAGTCCTCTCGGGCTACATTGCCTACTCTATCGCTGATCGCCCTGGACTTGCTCCTGGTATGATCGGAGGTGTGCTGGCTGGCATCACTGGCTCCGGTTTCCTGGGTGGTATCATTGCTGGCTTCCTTGCTGGTTACACAGTGTACTGGCTGGCTCGCCTGATCAAACTCCCACGCAACTTCCAGGGAATTATGCCTGTATTGATTCTACCGCTCCTGGGCTCTTTGATTGTTGGCCTGTTGATGTTCTACGTCGTTGGTATCCCGGTCCATGCCCTCAATGATGCCTTGACCAACTGGCTGATCGGTATCCAGGGAACAAACGCCGTTCTGCTTGGTCTTCTGCTCGGTGCCATGATGGCCTTTGACATGGGTGGTCCAGTCAATAAAGCCGCCTATGCCTTCTCCGTTGGACTGCTCGGTAGCCACGTTTACTTGCCAATGGCCGCTGTCATGGCAGCCGGTATGACCCCTCCGCTGGGATTGGCCCTGGCGACGGTTCTCTTCAAAAACCGCTTTACAGATGATGAGCGCGAAGCTGGAAAAGCCGCCTGGGTTCTTGGGCTGTCCTTTATCACTGAAGGTGCCATCCCCTTCGCCGCTGAAGATCTGTTCCGCGTCATTCCTTCAATCATGATCGGCTCGGCCGTGACTGGTGCCCTCTCGATGCTATTCGGGGCCGGACTGCACGTCCCTCACGGTGGCGTCTGGGTGGTCTTCATTCCTAACGTCGTCGATAAACTTCCGCTCTACCTGCTGTCAATCGTAATCGGTACAGTCATCACGGCTGGCGCACTGTTCGTACTCAAACGCCCGATCACTGAGACCGGCGAGGCTGAAGTTAGCGAACAAGCGCAAGAGTCAGTTACCGCTACCGCCTAAACCCTGCTAGAGACCCCTGGGCATCCAGAAATTGAAATCTGGGTGCCTTTTTTGTTGTCCGCTTTTTTAGTCTATCCAGCCGGCCTTATAGTTGGTTTTGCGATACAATAGGAAAGAATTACCTACAAATAAATGAGGAGCAACTATGACCCGACAGTATTGTCTGACCCATACCGTACGTTATGATGAATGCAATTGCGATAATTTTCTCACACCGGCCGCCTTTGTCCGCTATATGCAAAATATCGCCTCCCGCGACGCCGAGGATGCTGGCCTCGTCACCGATGGCTACTGGATTGTTAAACGGACGATTATGTCCTTCGCCAGACCCATTCCGATGCACTCAGCCCTTGAAATAAAAACTTTTGGTCTCAATTTCACACGCATTACGGCTCAACGCGGCTACGAAGCCCGCCTTGCGGGTTCTCCCCACAGCGAGCCCCTGATCAGTGCTCACTCCCTCTGGGTCTACGTCGATCACAACGGCCGGCCAGCGCGCCTGCCCGAAGGCACAGCCCAGATCTGGCAGCCCGACGATGGTGCAACGCCACCATCCTTGCCAGCCTTCCCAGGTTTGCCCGATCAATCGCCCATCACGACCTCAACACATGTTCACTTCTCAGAAATCGACCTGATGCAGCACCTGAACAATGCTTCCTCGATCGAAATACTGGACAACGCGGGCTGGGAAAGCCTGGCAAAAAATGAGATCGTGCCCGGCCAGGCTCGATTTACACCCCTCCATTACGACGTTGAATACGTCGATAGTCCCCGCTTCGGCGAGCACCTGGAGATCCAAAGCTGGTTTGAGCCCTTCCCTTCTCCCGGCCAGGAGTTCACACGCCTGCAACAGATCACACGCGCTGGCAAAACGATGCTCCGCACCCGTTCACACTGGTTCTGGGAAAATCACTGATTAATCGCTAATGTTTTATGTCAAAAAGAAGGCCTAAAGGGAATCATTTCCGCTCGATCTCTGGAGGTTTGTTCCACGCAGCAGGCGTAGCTTCCCCCGAAAGATGAGAGTGGACAGCCCAATCCTTTAAGCGACCAGTCGGCTTTTGTTTGATAACATCCAGTTCAATCGTCGTGATAGAACAATTGCGCATGCCCTGGTTCTTCAGTTTCATCGGATCAATATTCAGACAGATATCCTTGATTGTAAAGCTAAAGATCCCAGCATGCCCAACAATCAGAATATTCTTCCCATGCTTACCACGAGTGGCCTGGAGCAGCCCCTCTTGCATACGATGCAGCAGGCTCAGATAGTTCTCGCCTTCCGGGAAGAGAACTTCATGCCTGCCTGCATACCATTCGGCGACAACCCGACGATGAATATCCCAGTTCTCATCGGTTGGAGGTTGAAATTCCAGCGTCCCGACATTCACTTCTCGAAAATGCTCTGTCAGGTTGACGGTCAGGCCAGAGGCCTGTGCGATAATACCGGCCGTCTCTCGCGTTCTTTTCATCGGAGAGGCGTAGACTTCATCAATTCCACGATCTTTAAAGAACTCAGCCGTCTGTTCGGCTTGAAGAATCCCGCGCGGAGTTAAGGGATGATCGACATGCTTGCAGGAGAATTCACGGGTAAGGTTAGAAATATTCTCCCCATGCCGGACCAGGTAAATTGTATTCATGCAAATGTAGCACCATCTTTTTGCTTGGCTTAACACTGTTCTCTCTCCAAATAGTGCCCTATTGTTCAGGACGTGTCAACCGCAAACCACCCGCAAGCTTGATCAGCCAATCAGATTACCTTCGCTCAACCAGATTCCATTTGGACAATTTCCTGGCATTAAGAGCATCATTGGCAACAAGAAGCGCAAGATCGAAGAAGTTTTTCCTGGGCAATGATGGTAGATTATATATGTACTTACGCTTTGGCTCCCTTCTGCGACCGGCAGCAGGATCAACAACACAATCGTTAACCCAAAGGAGAACATCATGGACTATCCGCGCATCGTCTCAAAAGATGAGTGGCTTGCGGCTCGCCAGGAGCTACTCACCAAAGAAAAGGCCGCAACCCACGCCCGAGACAGACTGAATGCCGAACGTCGCAGGTTGCCGATGGTCAAAATTGACAAAGAATACACCTTCGAAGGTCCAGATGGCAAGGTGAGTCTGCTCGATCTCTTCAAAGGGCAGCCTCAGTTGATTGTCTACCATTTTATGTTTGATCCAAGCTGGGAGGATGGTTGCCCGGGCTGCACAAGTCTGGTTGACAATATGCCCAGTCGCCTGGCTGCACTGCAAGAAAGCAACACTTCATTGGCAGTGATTTCTCGTGCTCCATTGGCGAAGCTTGAAGCATACAAAAAGCGCAGGAACTGGAGCATTCCCTGGTTCTCCTCGTACGGCAGCGACTTCAACTACGACTTCGAAGTTACAAAAGATGAGGGAGAAATTCCCGGGTTGAGTGTCTTCCTGCGCGATGGTGAGCAGATCTTCCACACCTACTCGACAACTGATCGTGGCGTCGATATCCTCCTCGGAATATACAACTATCTCGATCTAACGCCACTTGGACGACAGGAGGAGTGGGAAAAAGCCGTCGATAAGAGCGTCGCTTTAGCTCAAGGTTAACCCACCTCTTTGAGACTTGAGGCATCACAGTTTGCATATGTGATGCCTCAAGCAAAGCTCAGTTGTAAAGATGTCCAGTTTTACAAGCGACCACGACAACATCCAGAACCATTTTATAGAACCTTACGAATAGCCTCAGCCATGACCTCAGGGGCCTCAAAAGGCATAAAGTGGCCGATCCCTGGCAAAAACTGCACATCTCTCAGATCGCTAAAATACTCACGAAGTCGATCCCCCCAGGCCGCCGGAAGAATCGGTTCATCCTGACCCCAGAGCACGATTGTTGGTTGCGTTATCGGATCAACCGTTGCCTGACCAGAAGTCAGAGCCAACTGGCCCGAGCCTCCACCGGCACGGTACCAGGCGATGCTCCCCCGCGCCGCATCCGGTTGGGCATAGACCTTAACGATCTCATCAAATTCCTTCGGGCGCACCGCTTGCTTGTTACCGACCCAATGATCATAAAAGTGGGACAGGTAGATGCGAACAGTTGCTTCGTCATGTCCAATCAGTTGTTCGGCGATTGGTAGCAGGTGAAAATATTGATACCAGCGTTCGCGCTGTGCCGCCGGCTCCAATGGTCGCTGCCCATAGCCAGGATAAACGGGCGCGGCCAGTACAAGAGCTTGAACGCGCTCGGGCGCCTGACGAGCCAGCGTTTGTGCGACTCGTGAGCCGATATCGTACCCCACCAGAACTACACGCTCTACTTGCAGGTGATCCAGAAGGGTCAGCACATTTTTGGCCTGAGCCTCCGCCGAATAAGCCGAAGCTGGCGGCCAATCGGGCCTGGCAGAGAAACCAAAGCCACGAAGGTCTAGCGCCACCACCGAGGCAAACTGAGCAACCAGCGGCAACATACGTCGCCAGTCATACCAGAATCCGGGCCAACCATGCAATAGAAGCACGCGCGGCTCTCCCAATCCCATTTGTACATAGTGCAAATCGAGTCCATCCGCATCCACTGTCATAGCGTGTCCCCAGGCTTTATCCTCTACGGGAATATCAAGCATCAGATCAACAGACATGCTGTACCTCCTTTGTAAATCAAGTAGTAGCATCCCCTCACATAGTATATGACGCAGTAATGCCTTGAAACGAAACAGGTGTCAGGTGGTCAAAAGCTCATCCCGAAAGTATGGCCCTACTTTCTAAACCTCGATGTTACTCTGATCGTGAGGATACTCATTCATCGTCTGATACGCCTGATCA
>DASSXK010000247.1:0-21803 GCA_035703945.1 Ktedonobacteraceae bacterium
AAAACCCCTTTGCATCATGTTGGGGAGAAGCTCCTTGAATCACATGGGAGGTGAAAAACCCCCTTGCATCGCCTTGGGGGAAGAAGCTCCTTGCAGCCCCTTGGCATTACATGGGGGAGAAGTTCCTTGCATCACATCCTAAAGGGCGAGGTCCATTAGTAACTTTTTCAATGGGCGTTGAGAGCCTGCTTAGATCAGGACTTTCCCGGTGTAGTAGGAAACCGAGCTATGGTCTCCCCGGCTGGGGCCGGCATGATGCTTGCCGAACATGGGATTGTCGGTATATTCCTTGAGGGCTTCCTCTGATTCCCAGCGTGAGACGGACAGCACTGTGCCATCTTGTTCTGTCCAGATCTCCATGCCCAGGAAGCCGCTGAAGCGTTTCATCTCAGGGGCCGATTTCTCAAAAGCCTCAAGCATCGCCTGTCGATGCTCAGCCGGAACGGCAATTTTATTGACGGCAATGAACATTGCTTATCTCCTTGTGTATGTTTGCAGGCGTTTGGATGCCTGCTCTACTATCAGTTCAATCCAGGCAGGACGGCTTGCCAGGCTGGCCTCTCCAGTGACTTCAGTCAGCGAAGTGAATGGCTGACTGGATGAGAAATAGCTATCGTAAAAGTTGTATTTTCCTGCAATGTAATACCAAAGATATTTCTTCAGTTACCCCTCATTATAGTCAGACTCCGCTAGAGTGCGTCAAGCGTTCTACGATCTGCCCTGTACCTGTTCAGAAGTCTCTCCCACATCGTCTGTAGTGGCTCTGAAAAGGAGTGTGAGGGGCTGCTCGCATATTGGCAAGGGTGCTACACTCCTGATTAGTTGTCCTGCCATTGTGAGGATGTTTTTTGCAATCAAGTTCTTTTCGTTATTTTTATGATTTTGAATTTCTAACGTTTCTTGATTTTTACCCTCAAAACTTCAATATTTTTATGATCTCCTGCGACTAATATAGAAAGCGGCATACAAAAAGCCTTCTGAAGAATGTTTGTTTTCCTCAAAAGGCTTTTGTTGAAGTTGCAAGTGAATGGCTTGCCGTGAACAGCTTTGTTGTGGACCTCGGAAGCTTACTCCCGTTTTCCGACGCTGCGATCGATCTTGCCTCCGTTGTTGAGCAGGATGGCCCTTGCTCGCGATTTACGACTGATATTGTCCGGATCGGGGAAACGCAAGGCGACGACCTTGCGATCCTCGCCACCTCCCGATTTTTTCTCGCTCACCGCTGGCTGATTCAGATTTTGTCCGATCGCGCCCCGCACGCGGCCCCGCTGAAGCAGACCGATAACCGCGCCGATAATAATCCCAACGACCGCCCCCGCGATGATCGAAGGCAGCTCCGGCAGACTACTCACCGCGAAATGGGCTGCAAACATCACGCCTGCCAGCACAAGGCCAAAAATGATCGCAAATAAAATCACGGTCAGCGGATTGGGGCCTGAGCGTGAGGTCTGCAAGAAAACAGAACTGCGTTCACGATTTGGACCATGCTCGCGGAACTGCCCATTTCTAACCAGAGAGGTTGCCAGCCGGAAGACCTCATCCTCTCCAAATCCTTCTTTATGCAGTCGCGACTCGGCTGCATCGGCCTTACTTTCTTCCGTAAAAACTGCTAGCAGGTCGTAGTTGGCCTGCATCTGTTGTTGTCCTTGTTGCATCGAGGCTCTCCCCTGGATTGAAACTGGCGACTGGTAGACTGCCAATCATCATCGACAGTCTTATGAGAAATTGACGCGTTTGTTTCTACGCTGCTTTATTATAACCAATGATGGTCGATGTTGGGTAGACCTGTTTGGGGTAGAAATTGTAGGCCCAGCCTGCCGATGCTAAAGGACCTAAAAAAAGTCGGCAGAACTGTTCTGCCGACCCGTAGAAGGATTGAGGTGTGTTTAGTGTCGCTGGATCTCTTCAATCAGCGAAGCGATCTCTCGGCTAATGCGCTCATTGCCCTTGATCTCGCTCTGGACTTTTTCCCAGCCGTGAATGATGGTGGTGTGGTCGCGTCCACCAAGCTCGGCCCCGATCTGCAACAGCGAGGCAGCGGTCTCTTCGCGCATCACATACATTGCCACCTGGCGGGGCCAGACGATCTCACGATCGCGCTGTTTGCCGCGCAAGCGCTCAGGCTCGACATTGTAGAAGCGACAGACCCCCTCCATAACCTCTGTCACCGTCAGGCTTTGGACCGGCTTCTGATTGTTATAGATATGTTGTAGTGACTGGGAAGCCAGGCTGACCGAAAGCGGAGCATCGTGGAGCGTCGCATAAGCGATGACA
The DNA here is from genome assembly GCA_035703945.1 of Ktedonobacteraceae bacterium. Classification (GTDB taxonomy): domain Bacteria; phylum Chloroflexota; class Ktedonobacteria; order Ktedonobacterales; family Ktedonobacteraceae; genus DASSXK01. The sequence continues at coordinate 2,275 of DASSXK010000247.1, forward strand.
CGATTCAAGGCTCCCTCCAGCTCTCTGACGCTACTGCTTTCCAGGCGAGCCACGAACTCAATCACCGAATTGGGGATCGTAAAACGCAGCGATTCAGCCTTTGAACGCAGGATGGCCAGACGATGCTCATAGGCCGGTGCCTGTACATCCGCCAGCAAACCCCACTCAAACCGTGAGCGAAGACGATCCTGCAAGCTCGGAATGGCCTTAGGCGGACGGTCGCTGGTCACGACGATTTGTTTATAGGAATCATGTAGGGTATTGAAGGTATGGAAAAATTCCTCTTCGGTCGATTCCTTACCCGCGATAAACTGAATATCGTCAACAAGTAGAATATCGATCTGGCGGTATTTTGTGCGAAATTCTTCAGTCTTTTGATAGCGAATCGCGTTGATGATCTCGTTTGTAAACTTTTCCGAAGTCACATAGAGTACATTCAAGCCAGCCGCCTCGCCAAAGTGTCCAATGGCGTGCAATAGGTGGGTTTTTCCCAGACCAACACCGCCATAAAAGAAGAGCGGATTGTAGATGCGGCCAGGATTTTCGGCAACGGCCAGCGAAGCCGCGTGCGCGAACTGATTTGATTTCCCCACAATAAAAGAGCTGAAGGTATAGCGTGGATTCAGTAGTCCACCAATCGGAGAGGGCAGATGAGGGGTCGCTGCTTCCTCTAAAATTTCGGGCTGTTCCGGTATATCCTCACCCGTTCCATTGGGAGGGGACACAACAGGTTCCTCCTCAACCGCTGGAAGCTCAGGCATTTCTAGCGGAGAACTTATCCGGGCAGGTTGGTGGGCCTCTTTGGCCGGGGTCGCCATATCGAGAGTTGTAGCCTGCTGCTGCTTTTCACGGCGTAAAGGCGAAAGCCGATTTTTTGTTACCCTGTAGGCACGCTTTTGTAATGGCGGAGCCGAGCTGGGTTCTGGCTTTTTCTCAATCGGCTCTTTGGTAACAACAAAACGCACCTCAACTGCGGTGCCAGTAACATCTACCAGAATTGAGCGAATGAGATCTAGAAATCGTCCTTCCAGGTGGGCCTTCATAAAAGTGGAAGGGATACCGACTACAAGTACACCATCCTGGAATGAAAGGGCAGCCGTTCCCTGAAACCAGGTCGTGAAGACAGCCGGCGGTACTTTTGTTTGTAATCTTTCTATTGTTGTTTGCCAAATCTGTTTCGCATTCACGCGTACTTACCTCATTTGGGGACGTTTCTTGTCGGCTGGCGCAGGCGGCTTTTTCTCTCCGTTGAGTGTTAGAGTTATAGCCTGATAGGTTTCAGTCAGCGTGTGCGCCGTAATTTCAAACCACAGAATGCAGCTTTGCGGACTTCCTTTGGATAAAGAAAGGTATAAAAAATTAAGCATCTGTCTCTCAAGTGGCAGAACGTAATGTTAGCACTAAATTAAGAGGCTGTAAAGGCCTCGCTTAGCCTGGAAACTGTAAATGTGCTTACATTGGGTTCTTCAATACTACTATATAGTATCTCTAAAACGTAGTTCACTCTCAATTCTAAAATAGGGGCCTAAAAGTAATCAGAATACATGACAAAAATCTATGCTTCGACACAAGTCTCCTATCTTGGAAGATAATCACAGTATAGAGAGAGAAATGCTGTATAATATGCCTGAAAATTGGATGAATACTATTTTGCCATCTTTTTTATTCAGTATATTCTGCTTCTCAATCAAATTGTTCTGCTCGCCTGAAGAAGGCGAAAGCCTATAGTTGTAAGGAGCTTCTAAATCCTATGAACGCCTTATCTGCTACTTTTTCTAGGCGCAAATTAGTCTCTACCTCTCTGCTGCGACGGTCCTCCGTTCGGGGCGCGGGTTTGTTGCTGGCTTTCACATTGGGGCTGCTTTTGCTTTCGGCCTGTAGCAGCACTAATCAGGGAGCTACCAATGTAAATGGTGCGACGCCCGACGTTGCTTTAAATCAGCTCTCCTGGTGTGACAAACCCTTTATCGTCTTTAGTGATCTGCAACATGCTGGTGCGACTGCGACCGCGACCCCCAGTGTACTCCCTACGTTGGATACTTCCAATGGAACGCCTGTGCCCACAAATGTACCCACGATTACCAATTGGCCGAAAGTGAAACCACTACTGAATTTCACAACGTACCTGCCTCAAATGCTTCCTCAGGGTTCATGCCTGGTAAGCGTGACGGGAACGGTCCATGATCCGATTTTCGGCTCAAGTTTCACAATTAGCTATCTTCTTCCTGATCATAGTTCGGTGAATGTGGCTGAAGCACCACTGCGTGCCCAGAATCCTGAATTTCAGTGTAGCCCCTCCACAACAGCTAGCTCGTCCACGAAGGCCACACCCAAAGCTCAGACCGGCTCGGTGTCGCAAATTCAACTCTGTTCAGGAGCGAAAGATAAAACCAGCATCACATTGTCGGCGGTGGGGAGCGATAAATTTGTCACGCAGTTCTATAATGGACTGAAGGCAGATGTAAATTGGGTTCCAGCAACTACAAAATAAGCAGGTGTAGCCGTTTTTTGGAATGTGACCTTCCTCATAGCCAGAGACGGCTCATTGTGCTATCTTTTCTCTGAGTAGTTTTACCCCTTGAGTGAAAAAATACTGTGACAAGCGTTGTATAATAAGATTCTTCAGTGTATCGGGTTCAGTTGCTGAAGTTTCCTATCAGGTTGTTTCCTGATACTCAGTCGAGGGTCAGTTCCATCCGTACGAAGCATAACGTCCATTGCTTGTCTTGCTTGTACGTTCATCAATTGTATTTAAGCCAGGCTCTCATACGTGCTATTGCTACAAGGCAGCGAGCTACCTGTGTTTTGGTGAAAATGCTGAGAGCAAGCCATACACTTTACTGACTGAAGGCGCTCAAGAAGCCAGCAGGAACGTTGCCAGAAACGATCCAGGTTCACGTTTTCCAACGCTGCCTGCTTCAAAAGCATGCAGGAGGCGCGAGAGCGCCGTTGGGAAGGGGCTTTCAATAACAGGGTAATTTGTGCTTGCTCTCGACGCTCAAGACTCAGGTTTGATATAATGGCAACAGTTTTGCGTGAACGTACAAAGTAGGTACGTGTCAAAAAAGGGAGGAATTCTGATTATGTCTAAGTGCCCCTATTGTAGTGCCGAGACGAGGCCGGGGGATGTTTTCTGCATGACGTGCGGTAATCGCCTGCCTACTCCCTCTGCACCACAGGCTCAGCCTGTAATCGGTGATGCGACTCTTCCAGCCCAGGATGACTGGGGCATGCAGGCTCAGGATGCGGCAGCGCCCTCTTCACCTCAGTGGTCTGATGCTGATATGCGAACTGTCATGAATACAAGCACAGACAATCCTGGATTTCAATCAGAAGCCAATAGTGCTCCAACTATGCAGGCTACGATGGACAAGATTGAGCAGCCTGCACATTTAATTCTTCATTCTGATAGTGGAGAAGTTCTCCAAGAATATACACTGGATAAGTTAGAAACATCGATCGGTCGCGCGCCGAATAGCGATATTCTGTTATCGAAAGATAAATTGACTTCTCGCCGCCATGCCACGATTAACTATGAGAATGGCGAGTATGTCCTGATTGATCAGCGTAGCGCGAATGGTACGTTCGTAAATGGTGAACAGTTAGAAGAGATGGCCCCCCGCGTCCTGCATGATGGGGACCGTGTCGGGGTTGGTGAACATGAGTTGGCGTTCCGCTCTGCGAGCTCCCAGTCTCAGGATATTGAAGAGATGCCAACGGTCTCTGTTCCATTTAACGGCTCCGCGCCTGCTGAAGAAGTGACCTATCGTACCCGTGAAGATGAGATGGCAACGATGGGGGCTGATGAGCCCTCTTATCAGGGCATTGACGAGCACGCGACAAACAATTCAGAGCAAGAGAGTGAGGCCGAAATGGCACAATCCCAGGCTGGCGATAATGTCGCTGCTGTTCAACCTGTACAAGAGGAGCGTTCTCAGGGTGCTTTCACTCCTGAGGCGGAGCCTATGAATACCTATAACTCAGCGCCACCTACGCAGGTGTCTCAGGACGCTGCTCCGGCCTTTTCCGCGCCGGTAGCCCAGTCATCATGGCAATCGAATGTTAATGGGGAAGGATTTCCCAATCAACAGGCCGAAAGTGAATATGGAAATAACCTTGAGGCGAACATGAATGATGGGAAAATTAGCTTCAATCAGTTGACGAATATTCCTCAGCCTTCCTTGCCCGATGTTGCACCACTGATGGCTGCACTTGCCGCCCTGGATGGTCAGGTCTCGTCATTGCACGATCAGTTGAATGCAACCCAGGAAGGGATGCGCAATCACACAAACGAGGTGGCGAAAAACGCCAATCAGTTGCGCGACGGTGTTCGACGCGTCTCCGACCGCATGGATAGCACGATTGCGGATGTTGCGCGAAGCCGTGAGGCCCTGGCCTGGACGGACCTGATCCAATTGATGGAAGACGTTATGAACAACCCACGTGACATTGAGTATGTGACCAAACTTGCTCGTAAAGCACGTGAACTAAATAAAGTTTTCCAGATTCATCAAAATGTCCTCAATACTCTTGCTGAGTGCAACAGTTTGCTGCGCAGCTTGATCGGTGAGGATCGATAACCTGAACCATCAAACAAACATGGTAGAGCGCGGCGGCTGGCCTGTTGCGCTCTCTATCATGTTTGTTTCTAGAGCAGCGGGCGTCTATCTGAGATGATAGACCGGACATTTTACATGCACGAACAGAATTATGACGCGATTGTAATTGGTGCGGGGCTGGGTGGTTTGCTCAGTGCTGCTCAATTATTGCAGCGTGGCAAACGGGTGCTCATTGTCGAGCGTTTACCTCATAGCGGTGGCCGTTTTACGGCAAAAAACTTTCAGGGTGTTCAGGTAAGTACAGGGGCTGTCCACATGGTCCCTTTTGGAAGTAGCGGCGTCCTCTCGCAGATGTTACAGCGTCTGCATGTTTCGCATCGTTTGCTGGACGCTGATGTCTTTGGCTCCTTCCATGTTCGTGGTAAGCAGATACGTGCTCAGGGTCTTCTGAATCTTTTTCGCGTTCTGGGTCCACGACAGTTCGGCTGGTTTCTCCGCGTCGGTTATTTAATGTTTTTCCGCCCTCTGACACCGGAAGAGCGCGTGCTTCCTTTTGATACCTGGTTGGCACGATATGTTGATATCCGGCGCAATCAAGAGTTACTCTCTTTCTTCAAGTGTATTTCCCGCTTTGCCCTCAGCCTGGAGTTGAGCCAGGTCAGTGCGGCCGAGGTCGTGACAACGACGAAGAATATGTTTCGCTTCGGGGCACCTGGGATCGTTGAGGGCGGTTGTGGCGCTTTAACGGCGGAGTTAGAGCGGCGCGTGTTAGAGCAAGGCGCAGAGTTGCGCTTACGTTGCGATGTCTTGCAGATTCTTAAAACGGACGATGATCAGGTAACTGGCATCCGGGCGCTTGATAAAACCAGTGGACAGGAGATTCTTTATTCTGCCCCCCTGGTGGTGAGCGATATTGGTCCACGCGCGACCACTGCTCTGCTGGCTAGCCAGAAAGTCACCCAGGCGCACGTTTTAAAAGAACAAGTGGATACAGGTGAGCCGCCACCGGAGGCAGTGGGCCTGAAGATCCATATTTTAAGTGATGTTTCTTTAATCCCTCATAAGGGGATTATGTATTGTCTGGATACGCGTCGAATCGCCGGTATGGTCCAGCCCACCAACTGGGATGCTCGCCTGGCTCCGCCTGGGAAGCATCTGTTGATCAGTCACCAGGTGATTCAAAGTAACGATGTTGAGGATGAACGGGAGCTCGCTTTAGCCGATCTACGTAAAATGTTCGGCGAGACTTTTGAGCAACATTGCCGTATACTGACCATGGGTACCTATCGAGGTGAATGGCCGGTGAATCGGGTAACGCAGGGGGCTGATGTCTCTTCGGAGGCTGCTGTACGTGGTCTTTTCCTGGTTGGTGATGCTGTAAAGCCTTCAGGCTACTTGATGGTTGAGGGCGTAGCCCAGAGCGTCAATCAGTTTCTTGATCTGCTCGATGCGATTGAGCAGGGGGCGGCTGTTGGTCCGCTTGGAACCCCTGTGCTTCGACGCCCCAAAAATGTTGTTTCCCCACCATCGCGCTGGAATGCGGTGCGCTGGCTCTGGGAAGCTCCTGGCAACTCTGGATTATCAAAGGAGTAGAAACCCTGTGACGGATATACAAGAGCCGACTTCTCCACATTACCTGATTGAAGGCGGGACGCCTTTGCATGGAGAGGTACGTCTCAGTGGCGCAAAAAATGCGGTCACTAAAATGGTTATTGCGACACTTCTGACGGAAGAACAATGTGTCCTGCGAAACGTTCCCTTGCTGGGTGATCTGAATGTTACGGTCTCGCTCTGCCACGAGTTGGGGGCCGAGGCTGATTTACAGGATCATACTCTCTCACTGTGTACAGCCAGTATTCGCAATCATGCGATCCCTTCGGACCTGGGTGGACTGAACCGCCTGGCTGTTATGACGGTTGGGCCGTTACTGCATCGCTGTGGCGAAGCCGATTTCCCCGTCCCCGGTGGTGATCGGATTGGGCCGCGACCGATCGATTTTCACCTCAATGGCTTGAGAGCGATGGGTGCGGTGATTACCGAGCACGATAATGGATTCCGCTGTACGGCCCCGCACGGTCTGCATGGTGCGACGATCCGGCTGCCATTCCCGAGCGTGATGGCAACCGAGAACCTGCTGATCACGGCCACGCTGGCCAGGGGCGTGACGATCATCGAAAATGCCGCGATGGAGCCTGAGATCGTGGACCTGATCAAGTTCCTGCAAAAGATGGGGGCGATCATTGAGATTCGGGTTGATCGTAAGATCGTGGTTGAGGGGGTTAAGCGCTTGCACGCCGCCAGCCATACGCTGCTGAGCGATCGTAACGAGGCCGTTTCCCTGGCGATCGCCGCCTATCTGACGCGTGGCGATGTCTATCTGCGACATGCTCAGCAGGACACGCTGCTGACCTTCCTGAATACGCTTTCCAAGATGAATCTGCGCTTTGAAATCGATGATGAGGGGATTCGCTTTATCGGCGATGGTCGCAGGCCTTCGGTGATTGCGCTGGAGACCGATGTCCATCCCGGCTTTATGACGGACTGGCAGCAACCCTTTACGATTCTGCTGACGCAAGCCGATGGCATGTCGGTAATCCATGAGACGATCTATGAGGATCGCTTTGGCTATACCTCGGCGCTTGTCCGGATGGGGGCGCATATCGGCCTCTATACCAAGTGTCTGGGGGAAGTGACCTGCCGTTTCCGTGAGAAGCAATATGTGCATAGCTGTGTTGTAAGCGGACCCACCCCCCTCAATGCGACTCGCCTGGATATTCCCGATATTCGTGCCGGTTGTTCGTATATCCTGGCTGCTCTGTGCGCCACCGGTGAATCAGAGGTCTATGGCATCGAACATATTGAGCGCGGCTATGAACATCTGGACGCCAAGCTGCGTAGTTTAGGGGCCCAGATTAAAAAGGTGAATGGCGATATTGTGGAACAATCCCCGGCTGTCGTGCTGCGTTCGGCAATTAGCTGATGCCTGACATTTCCTTTTATGCCTGACGCCGTAAATTGTCCAGTCGATAGATAGATGAATATCAAAGAAGCGAGCTACTCATGAGTAGACTCGCTTCTTTGATTCCATTTTTGGTTCTGTTGATCAGAGAACAGTTGGCGCTAAAAACCTGTTCGGACCTCGCGTAGCTGATCTGCTGAGAGGATACGGAATACGATCAACAGGTTCTCCAGATCATATTCCAGGCCAATGGCGTGTAGCTCCTGGCGCACTCGCCCTAATGCACTGATCTGCTGCGTGTTAATCATCCCGTAACTCACCAGGCTGGCGGCGAGTAATTGATCGGGTGTTAGCAGTTTGAACATCAGGAGGATCTCGCCAAGCTGATAGTTCAGGTCTACCCCGCGTAACATTCTTTGGATGCCCTGGGCGACCTCCAGACGGTCCTGGGGGACAAGGTGCCCTTCCAGAAGGACGCTCCCAAGCGAACGCGTGGCTCGTCCATTGAGGACCTGGGCCTGAGGCGTTTGAGGGGGTGGCACCGCTGGCATTGCTGGTAGGCTTTGAACGATATCCAGTAAGGTATCATCGGTTGCGACCTGTGTTTGGGCTTCGTCCAACATTTGTGGCATTTTTCCCTGGACAATGCTCTGGATCTGCTCAATCAGGTCGCGATGTCGATCGGATAAGCTGGATTCACCGCTGTCCTGGGCCTTTTCATCGGCCAAAGGATGCTGGTTTTCCTCAACTTGTTTCTGGCGGTTTGCCGTTGCCGGGTTGTATTCCAGAGAGCCCGTTGGAGATGAGGAGCGTCGGAACGGTTGCCCTGCCTCTACAACAGGAATCGCTGGATTTGAGTTGTCCCTGTAGCCTGGATTCTGAAATGGTCTATTTACCGTCTGAGCTCCATTATTTTTGGCGTTTGGTTGCCCTGTCTGAGGAGCATAAGCGGGTGTCTCTTGGGTCGGTGAAAACTGCTCTGGTGGAGATGCCTGCTGCATAAGCTGAGCCATGTATGGAGGCATTTGGTTTTGGGCAGGTTGTGCCGACAGGGGAGTCGCAGGGATCGTCGCGTAATTGATCGGTTGTGGCGATTGTGGCGACTGTGGCGATTGGGGAATGATGGTGTAATGAATAGGCTGTTGCGCAGGAATATATTCCGCCGGAATGACAGGCGAAAACTGTACAGGCGGCTGCTGGTATTGTTGAGTCTGGTGGGCCTGAAATTGAGTTTGCTGAGCTTGAAGTTGAGCCTGTTGAGCCTGTTGGGTCTGCTGCGCCTGCTGGGCTTGAATTTGAGCTTGTTGAGTCTGTGGGGCTTGTTGATATTGTTGTGTCTGCCCTTGTGGTGGGCGTGGCATTTGAGCTTGCTGGTTAGCAACGTTTGAGCGAAGTGCGACATCGGGTCGGTCGTGGTGCAGCTCGGCTCCACGCTCCAGTGGCGCATCTTGAATTGGCGAGGGACGCATATGCGAGGCCGTAATGGTCATCGGATCATCGTAGTCTCTTGCCCGTTCTTCCTTCGGGCGGGCAGAATGTTGGCCGCCTCGATTCCCTAGCACCAGACGCGAGAGCCGGGCCAGGCCAGATTCCTCAGAATGATTGTTGGAACCGGAGTTTGCCAGGGCTGAAAGTGTTGGTGTTGTGCTTGTTCGCCCATTGTCCGGTGGAGAAGACTGTTGGGTCCGCTGAGGAGGTGTCGGTTGTTGTTGACGTAATGGAACAGCTTGTGCTCCTCCCTCCGGACCATTATACGTCCAGCCAGGACCGCTATCAGGTCCCGGTGAGATCGCCCGGTTACTATTGGGATAGATCACGGCCCGAATCTTTTCTGTAAACGCCGACGGTGATTGTGTTGCAGGCGGTGGGGGCGCAATCGGAGATGGTGGAGGAACCACCGGCATGGCAGGCGGCGTTGGGTTGAATGGCGCATGCTGGGGAGGTTGCTGTATCGCAGGGATTGGAGCGGACGCCTGTGGGAATTTAGTAGAGACGGGACTTGGAATACGTCCCCGCACGGCCTCTACCAGCTCGTTAATTCCTTGCATCCCATCGACTTCCATATCGGCGGAAGTAACATTCCCTTCCTCTGGTTCTAGTGGTCCATAGCCAGCTATATTGGAGCAGCGAAATGTGAGCACCTGGACCCCACGCCCACGACGTTGAGCATCCAGTGCGACCCAGAATTCTCGACGCCCGGCCGCCGCCTGAGCCAGGTTCACCAGAACCAGTCGGACAGGATGGCGTGCAATGGCATCAAAAACTTCGACTGCTGTACGTGCAGCATGACATTCATAGCCGGCGAGTTGTAACTCGCTCGTCAGGAGCGTCGCGAGTTGCTGATCGCGTTCAAATATCAGAATGTGAGGGCCGTTGACATTGGTTGTCATACCTCTAATACCTCCACTTCCTAACTCGCATTCTGTCGGAGTTTGTCGAGGCAGCGGGGTGTGAGCCATAGGTACCCGGCTTCACTGAATAGTCCGTCATCACAAAATACTCCAGTACTATGCCTATCCATTCTGCGCTAGTATAGCACATCTTCTTTTGCATATAACAGCTAACGGGACTATTGACATAGTCCCGGAAAAGCAGTACATCAAATGAGAGAGATTGTAATATTTATGCGCTCCAAAGTGCTTAAATAGAAAAGCAGAAGAGATATGTCTCAATTTGAAAAAAAAGATCTGGTTTCTCCGCGTCCTGTGATCGCTTTTCTGACCGATTTTGGTCTGGGCGATGGCGACGTAGGAGTACTAAAAGGCGTGGTCGCAGGAATTGCTCCCACTGCCCAATTGCTAGATTTTACCCATGACATTGCTCCGCAAAATGTGGCATCCGCTGCCTGGATTCTGGCCTCAGGCTATCGTTATTTCCCCAAAGAGACCGTTTTTGTCTGTGTCGTTGATCCCGGCGTTGGAAGCAAACGGCGTGCTATTGCTTTACAGGCGGGGTCCTGGTATTTTGTTGGCCCCGATAATGGTCTTTTCACCTATATCCTGCAAGAACAGATACTTCACAATGTGGTTTCTCTAGAGAACCCTGCCTATCGCTTGCCCCAGGTCAGCACTACCTTTCATGGTCGTGATATTTTTGCTCCCGCCGGTGCGTATCTTGCACGAGGGATTGCCATTCAGGAGTTGGGGCCCCCTCTCGATCCGGCTACATTGCAACGGATTGAGAGAGTTGCGCCAGTACACACTGGCTCATCTATTGATGCAATCGTTGTTCATGTAGATAATTTCGGCAACTTGATTACCAGTATATCACTTTCTCTCCTGACGGCCTGGCCCGTTCTTCCTGCTGCTCGATTGCTTTTTCCACAACAAAATGTGGAGGTTCGCGAGATCCGTCGTTTCTTTGCGGATGGGCCGCTGAATGATCTCCCGTTTCTCTATGGAGACAGCTCGGGTTATCTGGGTGTAGCGATTCGTAATGGAAATGCCGCCCGCCAGCTAAAAATTGATCTGGGCGCGCCTGTGACTTTTGTCATGGGTACGTCCTGAAATATTGAACAATCTGGCAGAACGTGTCAAGCATGCCGTGGAGGTCTTTCTCCCTCTGCCAGCAAAAGAGTAACGTTTTAGAGGCCGCACCTGTCCCTGGGCGTAGGCAATTTTTCTCTGAAGAGAGAATTATGAGGTATTTGTAATGAATAGCTTTATCAGTCCTCAAACGAATCTCTTGCCTGCTTGATTGCTTGATTAGAATTGTTTTATGCCCTTGACAGGCTTCATTCTGTACGTTATGCTAAGATTACCGGCAATGTTTACAAGTAATTGTAACTAGAGTGGATTAGCTCATTTTTCTGTAATGAAAGAAAGGTCCGTTTGGAAACATTGCAGGAGCATCGCCTGGATGCCTTCAATAGACGACATCTTAATATATTCCTATCACGTAGGAAGGGCTGGTTCTTCTCTGCTGCAAAATGTGAGAAAGAAGCCAGCTTTTTTGACCTCATTTTGTTTTCCACCTTCAAGAGTATCCGTACTGCGTCATCACTATACTAAAAAATTACCCGAAATAGAGAAGATGTGTTTCACTCTATCATCCGGTTTTCTTTCGCCAGAAAGAATAAGGAATTACGGTAGTGTGTATAGCAGAGAGGGTAAACACCTATGGACCTGGTGAAGCGGTTAGAAGAATATCGGGATCGTGAACGCGCCCTGGCCTGGGAAGGGACTTTTGCCCAATACTTTGAGATTGTCTGCAAAAATCCTGTTCCAAGTCGTCTTTCTCACGAACGCATTTACCATATGATTATGGATGCGGGTGTCGAGACAACGCGTGCAGGTGATCCGTACTACAATTTCTTCGCAGATGAAATTTTTGGGATTGAAAAGCCTTTGCAACAAATTGTGGATTACTTCCACTCCGCTGCTCAGCGCCTGGAAGTCCGCAAACGTGTGTTGCTCCTGATGGGACCGGTTGGCGGTGGTAAATCAACCATCGTACACCTGCTCAAGCGTGGATTGGAAGCCTATAGCCGCACCGAGAATGGCGCGATGTATGCCATCCGAGACTGCCCCATGCACGAGGAACCACTCCATCTTATTCCTCATGAACTCCGCTCAGATGTAGAAAAAGAATTTGGCATTTATATTGAGGGCGACCTCTGTCCTCATTGTCGATACATGATTGATACGCAGTTTCAGGGCCGGATGGAACAGGTTCCAGTCAAGCGTATCACCTTCAGCGAAAAATATCGCACCGGCATTGGAACGTTCACGCCTTCCGATCCAAAGAGCCAGGATATCAGCGAACTGGTTGGTGGCATCGACCTCTCAACGATCGGCGAAGTCGGCGTTGAAAGCGATCCGCGTGCCTATCGCTTTGATGGCGAGCTGAATATCGCGAACCGGGGCTTGATGGAATTCGTTGAAATGCTGAAAACCGATGAGAAGTTCCTGTACGTCCTGCTCACCCTCAGCCAGGAACAGAACATCAAAACCGGTCGCTTCAGTATGATTTATGCCGACGAGGTGGTGGTTAGCCACACCAACGAGCATGAATACCAGTCTTTTGTAGGTAACAAAAAGTCCGAAGCCCTGCAAGACCGTATCATCCTGGTCAAGGTTCCTTATAACCTGCGCGTTTCTGATGAAATTAAAATCTATGAAAAGCTGCTGAAACAGAGCTCTTTGCAAAATGTCCATATTGCTCCTCACACCCTGCGTATTGCCAGCATTTTTGCCCTGTTAACCCGTCTGGAGCCTTCGAAGAAGGCCGGAATGAGCCTCATGAAGAAGCTCAAACTTTATGATGGAGAAGACACCGAAGAATTCAAGCAGAAGGATGTGCGCGAGCTTCAGGACGAAGCGATTCGCGAAGGCATGGATGGCATCTCCCCTCGTTATGTCATTAATCGCCTCTCAAATGCTCTGGTGAAGCAGAATGTGACCTGTATTAACCCGATCGATGCTCTGCGTGGTCTGCGCGATGGTCTGGATCAGCATACCAGCATCACCCGCGATGAGCGCGAACGCTACCTGAATTTCATCAGCGAAGCGCGTAAAGAGTATGACGAGATGGCTCGAAAAGAGGTTCAGCGTGCCTTTGTCTATTCCTACGAGGAATCGGCCCGCACTCTGCTGAACAACTACCTGGATAACGTTGAAGCCTACTGCAACAAGACCAAACTCCGCGACCCCATCACCGACGAGGATATGGAGCCGGATGAGCACCTGATGCGCTCGATCGAAGAGCAGATCGGCATTACCGAGAACGCCAAACGTTCGTTCCGTGAGGAAATCTTGATTCGCATCTCGTCACTGGCTCGCAAAAATATGACCTTTGACTACACCAGCCACGAGCGGCTCAAAGAGGCCATCGAAAAGAAACTGTTCGCCGACTTGCGTGACGTTGTGAAGATCACCACTTCCACCCGCACACCGGATAAAGAGCAGTTGCGAAAAATTAACGAGGTTGTTAATCGCTTGATGACCGATCATGGCTATTGTCACGTTTGTGCGAATGAGATCCTCCGCTACACTGGCAGCTTGTTGAATCGCTAGGTTCGAGTTAGATGTACTGCGTTGTTGGGTTCTGATAAACCAGAACCCCTGCAAAGGAGTGTCAGCGATGTCGGTCTCTCAACATGATTGGTCTTTGCACCGCAAAGGACAGATCGACCAGGAGCGCCATAAGGAGAAGATTCGCGAAGCGATAAAAAAGAACTTGAGCGATATTGTCAGCGAGGAGAACATCATTCTCTCCGATGGCAAGAAGATGGTTCGCGTCCCGATCCGGTCCCTGGATGAATATCGTTTCCGCTATGACCCCGGTCGGCAGGAGCATGCCGGCCAGGGCAACGGAAAAAGCAAGGTTGGTGATGTGGTTGCCCAGGAGCCGAAACCAGGCAAAGGCAAAAAGGGCGACGCTGGTAAGGATGCAGGCTATGACTACTACGAAGCCGAGGTTACGATGGAGGAGTTGGCGGCCTTGATCTTTGAAGATCTGGGCCTGCCAAATCTTGAGCAGAAACGCCAGCAGGAGATGGAGACCGAGGCCGTCCGTTTTACGGATGTCCGCAAAAAAGGCTCCATGAACAATCTGGATAAAAAGCGCACAATCATGGAGAACATGAAGCGCAATGCTGCCAAGGGCGTAGCCAAGTTTCAGGACATCAAATCCGAAGATCTTCGCTTCAAAGTCTGGGAACCAACGATCAAATACCAGTCCAATGCCGTCGTAATCGCCATGATGGATGTCAGCGGCAGTATGGGCGAGTTTGAGAAATATATCGCCAGAAGCTTCTACTTCTGGATGGTTCGCTTCCTGCGCACAAAGTACAATAACGTACAAATTGTGTTTATCAGCCACCATACCGAAGCCAAAGAAGTTACGGAGGATGAGTTCTTTCACAAGGGCGAGAGCGGTGGAACTCAGGTATCTTCAGCCTATGAACTGGCGCTTGATATCATTCAGGAACGGTATAACCCGGACGACTGGAACATTTATCCCTTCCATTTTTCCGATGGCGATAACCTGCCCTGGGATAATGATCGCTGTGTCCAGCTTGTAACAAAGCTGATGGAGCAGTGTAACATCTTTGGCTATGGGGAGATTCGCGAAGGTCACTATCGTTCCCCCAGCACGCTGATGTCGGCATACAACAAAATCACCGATAAAAAGTTTTCTGCCGTAACCATCTCCGATAAAAAAGAGGTCTATCCCGCCCTCCGCAAGTTCTTCGCTTTGCGTGAGCCTGTTGCGGGCAGGTAGCGGTCCGGAGGCGCAAGGTAGCAGGCACGCCTTGCGCCCCTCCAACGTTTCTCCCGTTTGCCCTTTGTCTGCTTATCGGATGTGTTGGCGATCTCCCCTCACTGACAGGAGTTCCCTATGGCTGAGCATGAGATAGAGCGCTTGCGTGACTCAATCGGGCGGGCCTGGGATGAGGCCGTGAAATTCGGACTCGATCCCTTCCCAACTCATTTCGAGCTGGTGCCCGCCTCGATTATGTATGAGTTTGCTTCTTATAGTCTGCCAGGACGTTTCAGTCACTGGACACATGGTAAATCGTATCACCGCCAGAAGATGCAGTATGATTTTGGCTTGAGCAAGATCTACGAGATGGTGGTGAATACAAATCCAAGCTATGCCTTTTTGATGGAGATGAATGATCTGCTACAGAATACCTTTGTGGCGGCCCACGTCTTCGGGCATACCGATTTCTTCAAAAACAATGCTTACTTCCAGAATACTTCCAGGCGCATGATCGACAAGGTCAGTATCCACGCCGAACGCATCTCCAAGTACGAGTTTGATCACGGCAAACTGGAGGTTGAACAATTCCTGGATGCCGTGCTCTCAATTCAAGAGCATGTAGATTATAACCTTCTGCTAACCGGTGAAGAACCGGACCCCTTGAAGGAAAAAGAGCCGCGCAAAGCTGGTGCGGGCAGCGGTTACGATGATCTCTGGGGATTGGAAGAAAAGGCCAAACGAGCGGAGGAAGAGCGTGACCTCTTCAATCCCAAGCCCCCGAAATTTCCTGAGAAGCCAGAGAAAGACCTGCTTCTCTTCTTGCTACGTTATGCCCCACACTTGCAGCCCTGGCAGCGTGACATCATCGAGATCGTACGGGCCGAAATGTTGTACTTCGTGCCGCAAATGCAAACAAAGATCATGAATGAGGGCTGGGCCTGTGTCACGGCGAATACGCTTATGCTGACCCAAGATGGATTCATGCGTTGTGATGCGCTTCACGAAAGGCTGGCGCAGGGTCTGCCCGTTGTTGTCGGAAGCGGCAATGGAGAACAGGATAAGGTAACTGATCGGCATATCCGTCGTAAGGCGGATACCATTCGCCTGTATACACGGCGTGGTCTTGTGCTGGAGGGCGCTGAAGGTCACAAGTTAAGTATTGGACCCGATCAGTGGCTTGAGCTGAAGGATGTGCAGGTTGGACAGAGCCTCCCGTTAAGCGTTGGCGATAACATCTGGCCTGAACAGCAAGTCTCGATTGCGCCGGTCGCCCACATCATTTCTTCCACCGTTCAGAATGTTGCTCAAGCAGCAGGCGTGGGTGTGCACACGGTCTACCGTTCGATAGGCGGAAAAACTGCTTTTGCAAAAGATCGTATCGAAGCCACCATTCAAAGTACCGGCTATTCTTTTGGCAACGCTGGTAAACCAATCTACGCCTCACGTTCGCCTCTGGTTGCGCCAAAGCACGTTGATGAGGTATTCGCGGAATTCCTGGGCTACCTTGTTGGGGATGGCAATATTCACGTCTCGAAGAATGCCATCGGCTACACAACGGGCGACCGCGAGCTGGCTGACCGCTATGCTCAAATCGTGATGCAGCTTTTCGCAATTGAGCCAAACGTCTTCTGGGACGACAAGACTGCTAATGGCAAAGGCGGTCGCTGGCGTGCCGTCTTCTACTCGGTCAATGTGTTGGAATTGCTGCACTCGTTGGGTATCGACCTGCATGCCAAAGCGCGGGCAAAATCTATCCCGGATGTCATCTTGCGCTCGCCAAAGTCGGTTGTTAGTGCCTTCCTGCGGGCTTACTTCGATTGCGATGGCTGTGCCTCGGTTACAGATGGTGTGATACTGTCAACCTTTAGCGATGAGATTGCTCAAGCGCTGCAAATCATCTTGTTGAACTATGGGATTCTTTCACGCCGTAACGGTGCCAATATCAGGATCAAAGGGAAATCAGCACAGGTGTTCGCGCAAGAGATCAACTTCTTGTTGCCACGTAAGCGCGAAAAGTTGCAGACCTACCTCGATAACCATCACCTGTTCTATAAAGAAGATCCGACCGACGAAATCGTCCGCATTGAACATGACATTGCCGATGTATATGATATCACGGTCGATCGTTCGCATCAGTATGTTGCAAACGGCATGCTGCATCACAATAGCATCTGGCACTCGCGGATTATGCGCCAGCTTGGTGATACAAACGTCATCACGGATGCTGAGACCCTGGAGTTTGCTCAGTTACATTCCAGCGTCTTGTCGCCGTCGAAAACGTCGCTCAACCCATACTACCTGGGTTTTAAGATGTTCGAGGCGATCGAGGAGCGTTGGGATAATCCGAGCCGTGAGGAGCAGGAGCGCTTCGGACGCAAACCCGGTCTGGGGCGTCAGAAGATTTTTGAGGTGCGTGAATTGGATAACGATGTCTCTTTCCTGCGTAACTACCTCACCAAGGATCTGATCAATAACCTGGATCTTTACCTCTATAAAAAAGAGGGTGATGAGTGGGTAATTGCTGAAAAGAACTGGGAGAAGGTTCGCGACGGCATCGTGCATAGCATGACCAACTTCGGTTATCCATACCTGGTGGTCGATAATGGCGACTATCGCGGCAATCGTGAGCTGTATATCAAACATCTCTACGAGGGCCAGGATCTGGATATGGTGTATGCCGAGAAGACTCTCCAGCATGTCCATATGATGTGGGGTCGCCCGGTCCATCTGGAAACCGTCTTTGACGGCAAACGTATTCTGCTCTCCTATGATGGCGAGCGTAGCAGTAAAACGACTCTTGAACATGGTAAGTAGCTAACCGCTTCAAGGTTCATTACCGTTGGAATCTCTATAAACAAAGAAGTAGGGCCTTTCAGTCATCAAGAAAGGCCCTACTTCTTTGTTTTAACAATTCACAAGCGCGTTCAGTCAACGAAGTGAAAGGATAACCATTGAAAGACACTTCACAACGGCGCTCACGCGCCTCCTGAACGCTTTGCAGGCAGGCAGCATTGGAACGCTTCAAGGTTGATCGTTTCGGGCAACAATGCTGCTGGCTTCTGGAGCGCGTTCAGTCAGCGAAGTGAAGGGATTACCAGTAACGTTCTTCCTTCCAGGGATCGGCATGGTTATGATAGCCACGCTGCTCCCAGAAGCCGGGTCGATCTTTTTCCAGGAATTCCAGGCCATCGAGCCATTTGGCGCTCTTATAAGCGTAGAGCTTGGGGACCAGGAGTCGGACGGGTCCACCATGTTCAGCCGAAAGCTCTTCGCCATCGTGCTTGATCACGATCATGACATCGTCGTCGTTGAGGTCCTCGTAGGGCATGTTTGTTGTATAACCGGTCCAGGAATGTGCCATCACAAAGTGAGCGTTTGGCAGGGGTTTGGCCTTGTTAATAATCTCACGAATGTGAATACCTTCCCAGGTATTATCGTAGCGGCTCCAGGTCGTGACGCAGTGAAAATCGGAGGTCATCGTTGTATGGGGTAAGGCCAGGAATTCCTCCCAGTTCAACTCAAAAGGATTCTCGACCAATCCTGAAATTTTCAGGGTCCAGTTATCGGGGAGCTGTTTAGGTGTGCGTTCATAACTGAGCACGGGCCATTTTTTTGTCAGGTATTGTCCGGCTGGCAGACGATCTCTGCCATCGGGGCGTTTCTCTACGGGCGCGCTCGCAGATTTCTTACCGAATAATTGCATGTATCGCTAACTCCTTTACGTGGTTATCAATGCTTTTTGATAAATCAATAAGATGAATGGAACGCTTTCGCACCATTAATATATACTATGACGTTTACGAAAGACGAAAAGGGGCTGCATTTTATATGATACAACGTGTGAGGAAGACGTGGAAAAATGTTCTTTGCTCTTCATCCCCACCAATTACTAGTAGAAACACAGCCACGCTTGTAAAAATTTCCCCTGAAAAATACAAATGAACTTGGAGGCGATTTGGTCCCTGCCTGGTTTTTGCGTTGTATCGTTATGAATAGCGGCTTAACGCACGAAACAGTGGTACAATAAACGTAACGAAACTCTGCAAAAGAAGCTGGCAAAAAACCGGTGCCATCCGGAAGAGAAGGCGTATCTGAAGCAAGTCAGGCAGAGATACAAGCATAAACCTGGCTCGAAAGGCAGTTTTGAGATGATTATTGTTTTATTAGCCTTAATCGGTGCGGTCATTATCGTGGCGATCCTGACAATTGGTCGCCTAGTATTTGGTCGTCGAGAGGTGTTTAATGCGCGCAAATTTGGGCGCTGGTTTCTCGGGTATTTTATTTTTAATTTCATCCTTAGTCTGGGAATTATTTATGTCTCTGAACCAGCCTTTACCGGTCCCTTTGGAGGCTGGCAATGGATTCTAGGGCCGTTGGTGCTCAGTAGCATCGCGAATCTCTTTGCGTATGCTCGCCCGGCAATGACTGTTCTCAACGATATTTCCGCCGCTGGTCAGGGGCGGTCCTCCTCCTCCTCAAGCATCCATATGCCAACCAATGCCTCGCGAGGAGCTGTCGCAGCCGGAATTTTCGGATTAGTCTTTGCCGCTGTGATCGGAATCGTAGTGAGTGGGCTAATTGTTGTGTTTACAACCTGGTTTGATAGCAATGCCAAAGCCCTGGCCGCGATTCCCCAGGTGACGATGGAAAAGACGGCAACCTTGCCGCCAACTGATCCCAATCATATTGTGTTAGTCAGCGAGAACGTGGCGGCATATAAGGGGCAGCAGGTGTTGGGGGCCAATGGTCAGAACCTTGGCTCGACCTATAGCATTGATCCTACGAGTTATACGCTGCAATCGATC
>DASSXK010000293.1:0-4166 GCA_035703945.1 Ktedonobacteraceae bacterium
GCGCCTTTAATGGGCGTCAACATATTGTAGAGCGGCATATCAGCTTTTATTATGCTGCTTTAAGCACATGCGATCAAGTAAATAACAATGCAGGTCCTCAGTTACAAAAACTGAATGTTGAAGTCATTCAATGTGGCACAAGCAATAGCGAAAGTCCGTTCTCCAGCAGCGGTTTTAGTATTAATGCAATCGATACAGGCACATTCCTACTGGCAGCAGTCGATCCAGTTGCGGAAGATCAATTGTTGCATATTAACAAGAGCATTGTGAAAGGGCGGATGTTACAGCCTCAGGAGAGCCTGGCATCTGGGCCTGTATCACCACTCTCCAGACCAGACGACCCTTCCCGCTATGAACTTCCACTGCTCTACAGTCAACAACCTTCTGGCCAGATATCGCTGCATCTCACCACAAGTCTCATCTCATCTGATACATCTAATGTGCAAGCATTGATTCAACAGGGAGGTTCTCGGTATTTAGAGCACTTGCCAGAGCAACAGAACATTATTAATCAGGATGTGCCACTGGTGCAGAATGATCCACAACGATTCTCCAATGCGACACTTGCCTGGACTGATCATGGCTGGAAAAGCGTGAACGATGTTCCGTTCGGCGCTAACTTACAATTCCTGTATACTCCCTCAGGATTAACGTATCAAAAAATCCAGGGACCAGGGAATAAGCCCTCATATACGCTGCTACCATCCTCCGCTCAGAATCCCGCAAAGGCCCTAAAAGCACAAGGCGATTACAATTGGAATGGTGGACCAGAAATTCAGCAAGGACCTGAAGTATTTTTTAGAGACCTGCATTCCATTCAGTTACCCAACACGAAGACAATCTATTATGCCAAAAACATTGGCGAGTTTAATGCAGCTACTATGAATGCTCAGTTTAGCAATGCGCTAAACTGGCTGCCTGAAGCCACCTATTCGGCGCCGCCGTTGAGCCTGCAATTTGATGCTCAAGGGCATCCAATTACCCCCACAAATATTCAACCGACAACAAATCCTGCTGGCATGACGATTCAGCCACCACTGGCGTTGACGACCTTGCAGGCGGCCACACAGGTAATGGGACAACGTCCGATTATCAGCGTGATTCGAGTCCGCTTGTCTGGCGTGAATACAGCCAGCGATGAGAGCTGGAAAAAAGTCGAGCAGGTAGCACAGTTGATCCATCAACGGACCGGACTGCGGGCGCTGGTGACGCTGGGATCTTCACCCAGTCCAACTCTGGTTTATATACCTGGGCTTAAGCAGGGGCAGAATGGCTCGAACCGCACGATTGATCCGCTGGGCTGGGTCGAGGAGCGTTGGGTCGCAATCGGCATCTCGTTGATCTATCTGGGACAGGTCGGGCAGATGCAACTGTTGCTGCTTGGGGCTCTCCTGGTCGTCTGCCTGGGCTATTTAATTGTGACATTAAGTTCGCTTGTAACGGCGCAGCGACGTGAACTGGCGATGTTAAGCGCACTTGGCTGGCGACCCTGGCAACCGGCAATCCTGTTTCTCTCACAAGCCTTCTTGCTGGCCCTCAGTGGAGGATTGTGTGGCATCGGGCTGGCGCTTCTACTTGTCTCGCTGATTGGCGCGACGTTGCCCTGGCTGGTGATACTGGTGACTCTACCGGCGATCCTCCTGCTGACGCTACTCAGTTCGCTCTACCCACTCTGGCAGGTCTGGCAAATTCAGCCAGCGGAAATTCTCCGCTCAGAGGCAACAGTGCAGTCAAAGCGCACCACTCACACACGTCGGCGCGGGCTAACAGGCTTGGGAGCTCTAGCCCTGCAAAATGTTCAGCGTATGAAGGTTCGCTCGCTTGTCGCACTGGTGAGCCTCTTCCTCTCCGCTGCCTTGCTGGTGGTAATGCTGGATAGCTTGCTGAATTTCCAGGCGGCCTTAAAAGATACTTTGCTTGGTAGCTATGTTCTGTTGCAGACAGCGGTTCCTCAGTTGGCGGGAGCAATTTTCGCGCTGATCCTGACCTTCTTGAGTGTCTCTGATCTGTTGCTGCTCAATTTGCGCGAGAGACGCCATGAAATTGGTCTGCTGCTGGCAACAGGCTGGCGACCTGGACATGTCCAACGACTCTTTGTGCAGGAAGGTTTGACACTGGCACTCCTGGGGACAATTCCTGGTGTACTGGTGGCGATAGGGATACTTATCTATCTGAATGGCACACAACAATCCACGACCCTCTTAGAGGTGGGTGCGAGCGCCCTGCTACTTATGATTCTGATCGCCAGCCTGGCGACGATCCCGGTCCTGCGCTCAATGATGCGTATTCAACTAATGGACGTAATCCGTGCTGAGTAGTTCAACATATTATCATGGAGGAACATGTAATCATGCAATCATTCCCGATTCAAGCGCACGCCAGAGACAAGTCGCAGAAGGAGATCCTGACAGCCAGGCAGGTACGCAAAGCGTATCCTGTGCCTGATGGTGAGCTGGAGGTTTTACGCAGTGTCGATCTTCATGTAGAAGAGGGGGAGTTTGTAACGATTACAGGCGCCTCTGGCTCAGGTAAAACGACTCTGCTGGCTCTGCTGGCGGCGCTGGATCGTCCCAGCGCGGGCGAGATCTGGCTGGATGGTATCCCGGTGCATACGTTAAAAGGGGTAGCAGCTTCGGATTTCCGTCGTGAGAAGGTTGGCTTTGTCTTTCAGATGTTTTACCTGTTACCTAACCTGACCGCGCTGGAAAACGTGATGGCTCCCCTGCTACCCTATCGGAAACGGCTCTCGTTTGATCTTAAAAAGCAGGCACAGGAGCTACTGGAGCGTGTCGGTTTAGGGGCACGGCTCAGGCATATGCCGGCGCAGCTTTCAGGAGGAGAACAGCAACGTGTGGCGATTGCGCGAGCCTTGATTAATCAGCCAACTGTCTTGTTTGCGGATGAGCCAACGGGCAATCTGGACCCTGCCACGGGTATCCAGGTACTCGATATCTTACGCGAGCTTCAGCGCACCCGCAATCAAACGCTGATCATGGTCACACATGATCTCAGGATAGCGGCTCTGTCTGATCGTCAAATTCATCTTGGGGATAGTTAGCAGAATAACGAGGATTTATCCAAAGTGCTATCCAGACGTTTCTAGTATCAACCAATCGGGCTATAACGCCGCATCTCACCGGGGCTTAAAGCAGCGGGAGTTTTGTCCAGATCAACCACCTGTATACTTTGCAAATGTGTTAGATGTATAAAGGGACGAGCGCATTGCAGCGGTGAAAGCCGCAAGCGAGGCGGCAGATGAATTGATGCGCCAATCTTCCTGCGTTTGTTGATTGAACCAGACAATTGCCCTGATATTCGGAAATTGTTCCGGCAGTTCAACAGAATAGGTTTGAGTAATCCAGTCCGCTTTGTTGCCTCCCTGCTCAATACTGGCGGTTTCGGCAACCATGATTGGCTTTTTTGACAGCTTGAGAATGTCTTTGTAGGTCAGCTTAAAAACCTGTGAGAAGGATTGCCAGGTGCTATTCGCCCTTGCGCTTCCCCAATTAAAACCATCCATCGCCGTCCAATCGACGTAGGCATCGCCGGGATAAAATTCGGAAAGCGGCGTGGCACCTTGATAGGTAATGTTTGGGCACCAGACCCAGGTCGCATTTGTCGTACCAACATCCTTAAAAATAGTATGGATATGTCTCCAGGCCCGCACAAATTCACCCGCTTGATTGCCATTCTCGCTTTCGGACCAGGGGGTCCAGTTCCCATTCATTTCAGGGGCGAAACGTAGAAAGAAGGGTCCCTTCCAGGCTTTCGCAGCGGTGGCCCAGGACTTAATATAGCTGTCAAACTTACCAGAGATAATATTTTTTAAGGCAAAATCGGGTTCGTTATTCCCTTGCGGATACTCCTTCTCCACCCAGGGCTCCCAGGTAATCATAGGAATAGCTCCCTGGCTACGGATAGAACTTGCCCAGGACGAAGGAAAATATTGCGAACCATCCTTTGATCCCCAGCCCTGATAGATAAGCAAGATCGAAGCATGTTTGCCAGTCGCTTGCCCAAATTTACCGACATCATCTAACTTGCCCGACATATACATGCCCGATAAAATTTTCCCATCAGATGGAAGGACTGCTGTTCCCAGGGGTCCAGGCATGGGAGTAGGTGTGGCCTGGCTTGCTTGCGTATCAGCTGAAGAGACATGAGAC
>DASSXK010000409.1:0-7544 GCA_035703945.1 Ktedonobacteraceae bacterium
GTTATACTGTTTGAATACAAAATAAGATCAGGAGCCTGAAACGATTCAGACACAGACATTACAATAAATAGATGTGATTGCCTGGATTCAGGTCAATTGCCTGAAAATGGGATTAATTTCTGCTGAGAAAAACTCCACAAGGGCCTTTTTAGCTTGCGATTATCCCAGTGTCTATCTATAATTATCTTGATATCATAGCCAATAAGGGAGCAAACATATGCAGCAAGGAGCATATGATCGGGAGAGTCAGGAGAAACAACCGCTTCTGAAGGTCCTGGTAATCGATGATGAAGAAAATATCGTCGAGTTTGTCAAATTAGGACTGCGTTACGAAGGCTTCCAGGTGGAATCAGCGTCAGATGGTTTACAGGGGCTGGCAGCGGCGCAAAGGATCAATCCTGACATAATTATTCTGGATCTAATGATGCCCGGCATTGATGGGTTAGAAGTGTGTAGACGTTTGCGTAGTAATCCGGTCACTCAGGATGTTCCCGTGATTATGCTTACCGCCAAAGACGAAGTGCGTGATCGTGTACAGGGCCTTGGGGCCGGAGCCGATGATTACCTGACGAAACCATTCAGTTTTGACGAGTTGTTAGCACGCTTGAAGGCAATCCTGCGCCGTCATACCCGAACACGTTCGGAACAAAACGGCGACGCCAGCCAGGGACAGGTTTTACAATTTGGTGATCTTCACCTGAATATGGCCACACGCGAGGTAACACGCGCCAACCGACCGGTGGAGCTTACCGCAACCGAATATAATTTATTGCATCTATTCATGAGCCATCCACGCCAGGTCCTTGATCGTCAGACTATTTTGAACCGGGTCTGGGGATACGATTTCCTGGGTGAAACAAATATTATCGAAGTCTACGTGCGTTACTTGCGGGAAAAGATCGAGGATACTCCAAGCTCGCCCCGTTTAATTCAAACGGTTCGCGGGGTTGGATATGTATTAAAGGGCTAAACTC
This sequence comes from Ktedonobacteraceae bacterium, assembly GCA_035703945.1. Classification (GTDB taxonomy): domain Bacteria; phylum Chloroflexota; class Ktedonobacteria; order Ktedonobacterales; family Ktedonobacteraceae; genus DASSXK01. The sequence continues at coordinate 975 of DASSXK010000409.1, forward strand.
TTTTTAGTGCTTCCACTGTGTGGAGAAAACAACAGCTATGAGTATACGAGTGGCACAACCATATAATACACCTGAACCAGAAAGTTCACCTTTGACAGAGGTACAAACAGAAAAAGTAGAATCTATGAATAGTTCGTCCGATTCGCCACTATCATCCAGGCGGTTTCCCGGTAAGCTACACCCTTTTCGGAATCTCCGTTGGCGCTTGACGTTTATATTCATTGGAATTTTGGGCCTCTGTCTGGTTCTCATCAATGTACTTATCGCCGCAGATGCCACTTCCGTTACCCCTATAGCGTTACTGAACGCCGTACATATGGTCTCGATCGTCCTGTTTATCTTTGGCACACTTGGAAGTATCTTGCTGATCAGAGTGCTACTTCACCCGCTTGAAACAATTAAAGATACCTCTTACGCAATTGCTTTTGGCGACCTTGAGCAACGCGCCCGCCTTCCTCGCAAAATGGACGATGAGGTGGGCGTGCTTGCAACCAATATCGATAAGATGGTTGATCAGATCGAACGAGCCCGCAAGGAGCAGCAGACTTCGGAGCAGCGCGCACGCCGCTTTATCTCCGATGCTTCGCATGAACTGCGTACACCCCTTACCTCCTTACGCGGTTTTACCGAAGTACTTATGCGCGGTGCCAAAGACGATCCCGAAACGATGCGCCGTGTCCTGAAGCTCATGCGTAACGAGGCTGAACGTATGACCCGCCTGGTCAACGATATGCTCACACTGGCCCGACTGGATGACGGCAAACTGATCAAGACCCAAAAGGTCGATCTGGTTGATCTCGCCGTCGAGTGCGTCGAGCAAGCCAAATTACTGGTGACTGACCAGCGCAAGATCTCTCTCGATATCGCGACAAATGAACGCCTGCTGATGGAAGCCGACCCCGATCGCCTGAAACAGGTAATGCACATCTTGCTGGATAATGCGATTAAATATGGCCGCCCAGCCCCCGATGGCTGGATTGCCCTGAAGCTCGACCGCGAGGGCGATCAGCTTCTCATTCAGGTCATTGATAATGGTAAAGGTATCCCTGCGGAAGACCTTTCACACATCTTTGATCGCTTCTATCGAGGTCAATATGCGCCACTTACTGCCGCTGGCACACCGGTTCCTGGGGCCGGACTGGGTTTGGCAATCGCCAGGGCGATTGTTAACACACACAATGGCTCAATTTCGGTCCACAGCGATTCGGAGACGGGCACGGTCTTTACGGTAGCGCTGCCTTGTGAGGTCTAAATCAGGCCTTTTGCTGACCGCTACCCTTTCCTCAAAAATACTTTTAGCCGTCCGCTTCGCCTCTCCTTTATATAAATTCGCTTGCTCTTGAAAGGCACTTCCCAACGGCGCTCTCGCGCCTACTAAACGCTTTCTCATCAGGGATCTCTGGAAAACGTCACCGTTGATTGTTTCTGGAGCGGTTCGTCCTGGCTTCTCAAGCGCCTTCAGTCAGTGAAGCGAATGGTTTGCCCCGTGAATTCATCAAGAATGAACGAAAAAGAGAGAGTGTCAAGAAACACTCTCCCTCTTCAAAGATCTGCCTTTATCAAGCCAGGCTGGAGACTAATCCTTAAAAGTAAACTTGCCCAGAGTGGCTTCATTGTACTGAGTAAACGCGACCGTACAACCGTCACCAGACGCGGCTATCCCAAAGATGTCAGTCTCATTGGGGATGCCAATCTCGGTTATATGGCCGCTCGTGGTAATGCGCCCGATCACACCTCTGCCTTCCGAAAAGGCCAGCGTTTTGCCATCACCTACGTTGGTAATAAAGATGGGAATCCCTCCCGCCCTTATACCACCAAAGATTGACGATTCCCCGTCTGGAGTCAGACGTCCAATTGCTCGAAACTCAGGATCGGTGTACCAGAGATTGTTATCTGGCCCAACCGCAATATCAATAGGTACGGCGATAATCCCTGTATATTCCGTCAGAACACCTTGCGTTGTGATACGCCCGATCCGCGAATGATTGACTTCTGTAAACCAGAGGGAATGTTGCGGACCGGTCACGAGACCTGCTGGTCCCGAGTCTGCGGTCGGGAGGGTGTACGAGACACCTGTTCCGCCAACCGACATCTCGTCAATTCTGTTCCCGTCAGTTTCACTGAACCACAGATTGTGATCGGGTCCGGTCGCAATACCTGTTGGAGCAGCGATTTCACCAGAAAACTCCGTGATACTGACCAGGTCAGTGGCATTGCCAAATTCGAGAACCTTAATACGGCCGATCTTGCCCGCACTGGTTTCCGTAAACCAGACCGCGCCATCCGGGCCATTTGCCAGACCAAGCACATACTCACCAGCGCTAGGAATCGGGCAGACGGTGAATACACCCTTGCGATTGGCACGCACAATATTGTTCTCTTTCGAGACATACCACATCGCGTTATCCGTGCCCTTGAGCATTGTGCTATCACCACCAATAGCGCCGCCTGGGCTTGCATACTCCCAAAATTTCCCCTGCGCTAACTTGTTGTAGGTAGGCGCAACTGTCGAGTTCTGGCAGGTTTCAATCGTCTCTGTTGAAGATAGTGTGAAGGGTGAACTTTCAAGGTTGGACTTGATCATTGTAGTCTGCTTGGTTATTGTGCCTTGAAAATTTTGCGTGGAGTGCGTTGCAACGGGAAGCCAGGGGTTGATTGTGTGCAAGCTTGAAGATGGGGCCGCGCTGGCGCCCATCGTTGTAGCTGCAAACATCATCGAGGCAGCCACCACGGGCAGAATGCCCATCCCTTTGTGAAAACGCAACCGAGGTCCTGTTTTTGTCATTGTCTAGAGACCTTTCATCATTTTGTAAAAATGAGCAACACATATCAAAATTGGTATGTGTTGCCCTTACTCAACTTACGACTTGAAAGTGAACTTACCCAGGGTAGGCTCATCATCCTGAGTAAACCAGACCGAGCCATCGCCTGAACCCACTATCCCAAGGATGTCAGTCTCATTGGGAATACCGATCTCGGTTATATGGCCTTTCATGTTGATGCGCCCGACGTAGCCATCGCCTTCCCCAAAGGCCAGCGTTTTACCATCACCTACGTTGGTAATATAGATGGGATTCCCCCCCGGCTTCACACCAGTAAAGAGTGACGAGGCACCATCTGGAGTCAGACGTCCAATTCCTGGAACCTCAGGATCGGTGTACCAGAGATTGTGATCAGGTCCGGTCACAATATCAATAGGTACGTCGATAAACCCGTTATACTCCGTCAGGACACCTTGCGTCGTGATACGCCCGATCCGCGATTGATTGGATTCGGTAAACCAGAGGGAGTTTTGTGGACCAGTTATAATAGCCCCTGGCTCCGAGTCTGCGGTCGGGAGGACGTACGAGACGCCTGTTCCACCCACCGACATCTCGTCAATTCTGTTCCCGTAAGTTTCAGTGAACCACAGATTGTGATCGGGTCCGGTCGTAATACCATTTGGAGCTGCGAGTTCACCAGAAAACTCCGTGATACTGACCAGGGCGGTGGCTTTGTCATTTTCGAGAATCTGAATACGGCCGATCTTGCCATTACTGTACTCTGTAAACCAGACCGCGCCATCCGGGCCATTCGTCAGGAAATTAACAGACTCACCAGTGGTAGGAATCGGGCAGACGGTGAAGCGGCCGTTCTGTGAAACGCGAACAATATTGCTCCCCTCGGCGGCATACCACAGCGCGTTATCCGCGCCCTTGAGCATCGTCCCCTCATCGCCAGTAGCGCCGCCTGGAACTGTGTACTCCCAAAATTTTCCCTGCGCTAACTTGTTGTAGGTAGGCGCAACTTTCGAGGTCTGGCAGACTTCAATCGTCTTTGTTGAAGATAATGTGAAGGGTGAAACTTCAAGGTTGGACTTTACCATTGTAGCCTGCTTGGTTATAGTGCCTTGAAAATTATGCGTGGAGTGCGTTGCAACGGGAAGCCAGGATTTGATTGAAGATGGGGCTGTGCCGGCCGCGCTGGCACCCATCGTTGTAGCCGCAAACATCATCGAGGCAGCCACCACAGGCAGAATGCCCATGCCCTTGTGAAAACGCAATCGAGGTCCTGTTTTTGTCATTGTCTAGAGACCTTTCATCATCTTTAAAAAATGAGCAACACATATCAAAATTGGTATGTGTTGCCCTTACTCCACTTACGACTTGAAAGTGAACTTACCCAGGGTAGCCTCATCGTCCTGAGTAAACCAGACCGTGTTATCGCCTGTTGCGACTATTCCATAAATGTATTGCTCATTGGGTATGCCAATCTCAGTCACCTTGCCATCCGTTGTGACACGTGCAATCACGCCATTATCTTCTGTAAAGACCAGCGATTTGCCATCACGCAGGTTGGTAATAAAATCGGGACTGGCGCCCACCAACAGATCGCCATACTCAGTCACGGTTCCCTCGGTTGTCATATTTCCAACCGAGCCATTCCCAGAATCAGTGAACCACAGATTGTGATCGGGTCCAGTCACAATACCCCACGGCTCCGAGACGGTACCAGTAAACTCATGGATAACACCATCCAGATTGATACGCGAAATTGTCGCATTACCATATTCGGTAAACCAGAGCGCGTTGTCCGGGCCAACTGTGATACCTGCAGGTTCTGAGTCAGCCGTCGGGAGCGAGTAAGCGACGCCTGTCCCGTTGACCGTCATTTGATCAACCCTGTTACCATCATATTCAGTGATCCACAGATTGTGATCGGGTCCGCCCACAATCCCTTCTGGGCCATCAATACCGCCGCCTGAAAACTCCGTGAATTTGACGATGTCATCGGCTTTTTTGGTACGTACGATCTGGATACGCCCGATTTTGTCATTATCATATTCGGTAAACCAGACCGCACCATCCGGGCCATTCGTCAAGAAGTCGACATAGTCAGTATTGGTTGGAATAGGACAGACAGTGAAGTGGCCATCATCGCTGGCGCGTACAATATCGCTCGAATTCGAGCCATACCACACCGCGTCATCGGTGCCTCTTAAAACGGTGCCCTCATCTCCACTGGCACCAAGGGGAGCTGCATACTCCGAAAATTTCCCTTTCGGCAGCTTCGTGTGTGTAGGCGCAATCTTCGTGTTCAAGCAACTTACATACGTTGTGGTTGCATCGAGGGTGAACGCTGTTGCGCTAGGATCAAATTTTTTTACAGTCGCCTGCTTGGTTACAGTCCCATGCAACTGGTGAGACGCAGCCAAATGACTGTGCTCAGTAGCGTGCAGCGTTACGCCCGCCGCACTGGCTCCCATCGACGTAGCAACTAAAGTCATCGACGCGGCCACTACTGGCAGGACACCCATGCCTTTGCGAAAACTCCACCAGGATTTTGTTTTCATCATTAAGTAGAAACCTTTCATAAAATATTTATAGAAGTTGCACAACATCAACCGAAATCGGTTGTTGTATTTCTATGCTAACCGTATCGGCCATTTCGCTCTTAATATGAAGAGGTGAAGAGAGTGATAATTTAAATTACAGACTGTAAGGCGTCTTTCCTACTGGTTTGACCCACTTCTTCTACGCGTGGTACACTCTTGTTTGATCATAAAATGGGTTAGGAAAAAAATCACGCGAAGCAGAGGAAGGATCTGATTATGTGGACTTCAACCCTGGAGCTTTCTCCAACGAGGGTAATTCCAACGAATATTTTAGGACTATTCTGGCGTGGAGCTTATTTCTCTTCATTTGCCCCTCTGCAAATTCAGAATCTTCCACGCCATCCTCTACCATCCACTTCCTGGGTACGCGTACGTAATAAACTGGCTGGCATCTGCGGTAGCGATCTGCACCAGGTGTATGGCGATGGAGATTTTAGAATTTCGCCCGCCGCACTTCCCCGGCATATCCGCACATATCCGGGTCATGAAGTCGTGGGTGAGGTTATCGAGGTTGGTGAAGAGGTTCAACAACTCGGGGTCGGCGACCGGGTCATTTTGCAGCATACGCCAAATTGTCTGACCGCTGGCACTCAGCCCCTTTGCCGCTCATGCGCAGTCGGCAACTACAATTTATGTGAAAATGGTGCCTTGCCCAACCCACAACAAATTGGAGGCGGCTGGAGCGAAGAGATGCTCTTGCATGAGCAGCAGTTATTCCTGGCTCCTAACGCCATGAGCAACGAACAAGCAGTCATGTTAGAGCCGACCGCTGTGGCCTTGCGAGCAGTTCTGCACAGTCTTCCGCAAGCGGGAGATCGCATCCTGATTATCGGGGCTGGCACGATTGGCCTGCTCATTCTCAATATTGTCCGGGCGCTGGCACCTGAGACCGAAATCAGCATCCTGGCCAAACATGCCTTTCAGGTGGAGCAGGCAACCCGCATGGGAGCCGCGCACATTGTCTATCCTCAGGATAGCTATACAACAATTCAACGCGCGACAGGTGCCAACCTCTATCGAGGGATGTTAGGCAACCAAACCCTGCTGGGCGGCTACGATATCATCTATGATACCGTCGGCAGTCCAAAAACCGTTCATGACGCGCTACGCTGGGCACGCGCTCAGGCCAATGTCGTGATGGTCGGCCTGAATCTGCACCTGATGCGTATTGATCTTAGCCCGATCTGGAATCAAGA
>DASSXK010000765.1:0-3740 GCA_035703945.1 Ktedonobacteraceae bacterium
TAATGCAGAGGATTCGAGCTACAATACCGATAGCTGGCAGTACAAGGTCAAGTCTAAGGTCGCAGCGCAGGCTGCTAGTGGGAACGATGGTCAGCATGGCGCTCTTGGGAGCCACCACAACGAGCAGCAAATTGCCCCCGATGCGCAGGAAGGACGGAGCCTGCTGGGTCAGGTTCATCCGAGCGATATCGAGCGTGATCCTACTCTGCAAGATCCGCGCTGTATTTTCCAGGTCTTGAAGCGCCACTATTCGCGCTATACGCCTGAAATGGTGCAAAAAGTCTGCGGTATCTCGCCTGAACTGTTCCTGGAAATCGCTAATGCCCTGACGAAAAATTCTGGACGTGAGCGTACAGCCGCGATCTGCTATGCACTTGGTTGGACTCAACATACGGTCGGAGTTCAGATGATTCGGACAAGCGCGATTCTGCAACTCCTGCTTGGTAATATGGGTCGTCCCGGCGGCGGTATCCTGGCTCTGCGTGGACATGCCAATATCCAGGGCTCAACCGACATTGCGACACTATACAATCTCTATCCAGGTTATCTTGCGGCCCCAAGTTCTTTACGTAAGGAATTTGATTATAAGACGTATATGCAGCACAACGAGCAGCTTACTGGCTGGTGGCACAACTATCCCAAGTACTTTGTCAGCCTGCTAAAGGCCTGGTTTGGAGATGCTGCCACGCCTGAGAATGATTTCGGCTTTAACTTCTTGCCGAAGATTACAGGTGATCATTCTCAGCTCCCGACCTTTGTCGAAATGATGGATGGCAAGGTCAAAGGCTTCTTCGCGATGGGTCAGAATCCCGCTGCGGGTGCGCCAAACTCTCGCTTCCATCGCGAGGCCCTGGCAAAGCTGGACTGGCTGGTTGTACGCGACCTGTTTGAGACGGAGACCGCCTCTTTCTGGGACCGTGATGGGGTTGATCCCTCGACGATCGGGACCGAAGTATTCTTTGTCCCCGGTGCCGGTCATGTTGAGAAGGAAGGTAGTTTCACGAATACCCAGCGCCTGCTTCAATTCCATGAGCTGGCCGTTGAGGCACCGGATGATGCGCGTTCGGAAAACTGGTTCCTGACAGAGCTCTATCTGCGTATGAAAGAGTTCTATAAGGACAGCACAAAGGAGCGCGACCTACCCATTCAGAAGCTCACCTGGAACTATCGGCGCGAGGGAAAAAACCAGGAGCCGGTGGTTGACGATATTGTGAGAGAGATCAATGGTTATACCGTTGCTGATAATAAGCTCATCAAGAGTTTCCAGGAGTTGAAGAGCGACGGCAGTACGGCCGCTGGCTGCTGGATCTTGAGCGGTATCATGCCGGAAGAGGGACGCAACCTGTCTCGCAACCGCAAGACAGATGATTGGGTCAGTCTGGATTGGGGCTATACCTGGCCTGCCAATCGGCATATCCTCTATAACCGTGCTTCAGCCGATCCGGAGGGTCGCCCCTGGTCGGAGCGGAAGAAGTACATCTGGTGGGATGGCGAGCACGATAACGGCGATGGCACAAAGGGACGCTGGACCGGCTACGATATTCCGGACTTCCCGGTAACGAAGGACCCGGCTACTCCTGCCAGGCCCGATGGGGTGGGGGTGGATGCTCATTCCGGTGCCGACCCCTTTATGATGATTACCGATGGCCGCGCCTGGTTGTACGTGCCACGAGGTTTGACGGATGGTCCTTTGCCGACGCATTATGAGCCGGTTGAATCGCCTGTTTCAAACCTGATGTACGCCCAACATCCAGCGAATCCTGTTGTGAAGTACTGGCCGCGCAAGGGCAACCGGATGCAGGGCAGTCAGAATCCCGAATATCCTTATGCGATCACAACCTATCGCGTGACCGAACATCACGTCAGTGGTGCAATGTCGCGCTGGCTCCCCTGGCTCAGTGAGTTGCAGCCGGAACTGTTCGCCGAGATCAGTCCCGAACTGGCTGCTGAGAAAGGCATCAAAAACGGCGATTGGATCACGGTCTATAATGCACGTGCTGAAGTTGAGGCCAAGGCGCTTGTTACGACGCGGATTCAGCCGCTGAAAATTAATGATCGGGTCGTACACCAGATTGGTTTTCCTTATCAGTGGAGCTATAAAGGTGTCGTAACCGGAGATACAGTCAATGACCTGGTTTCTCTGGTCGCGGAACGCAATGTCAGTATGCACGAGGCGAAATCTTTTACCTGCAATCTCCGTCCAGGACGCCGCAATCGCGCGGAGGCTAATTCGGAGGCTGGAAGCAATCAGGGTGAGGAACGGGGAAAGTAGCTAACCATTCACTTCACTGACTGAACGCGCTTGAGAAGCCAGGAGCAACGTTGCTAGAAACGATTAAAGTTTACGCTTTCTAAAGCTGCTTGCTTGAAAAGCGTTCAGTAGGCGCGAGAGCGCCGTTGCGAAGTGTCTTGTAATGATAAGCAGCTTCTGAGCGGTGATTGTTGGTAACATTTGCTGAAAGTAAGACCTGGGAAAAGGGCTGGTTGGGCCGTTGGGTCTGATCAGACCTTTCCCGAGGCTACGGTGTTGATAAAGGATAACCTGTATGGCTAAGATGGGATTTTTCACGGATACCACGGTTTGCATTGGATGTAAAGCCTGTGAGGTGGCCTGCAAACAGTGGAATCAGTTGCCGGCTGATGGCTATGCCCTGACTGGCAACAGCTACGATAATACAACGGCGCTTTCCGCCACAACCTGGCGCCATGTGGCATTTATTGAGCAATCGCGCCCTGAGCAGAGCCAGGGCAAACAGACCAACTGGCTGATGATGAGCGATGTCTGCAAACACTGCGCCAATCCTGGGTGTATGGAAGCCTGTCCGACGGGGGCGTTGATTCGCAATGAATTTGGGGATGTCTACCTTCAGCCCGATATCTGTAATGGATGCGGCTATTGTGTGCCATCCTGTCCTTTCGGGGTCGTTGCCTTGAATCATGACACGGGCTTTGCCGCCAAGTGTACGCTCTGCTATGATCGGCAGAAGGATGGTATGGAGCCAGCCTGTGCCAAAGCCTGTCCGACCGATTCGATTACGTTTGGCGACCTGGATGAGCTGCGCGAGAAGGCTCAAAAGCGCGTTGGTGTTTTACACGAACGAGGCCAAACTTCAGCATATCTTTATGGTGTTGATGAGGATACCTCGGTTGGTAACCTGAATGCCTTTTTCTTGTTGACCGATCGGCCTTCGGTTTATAATCTACCGGAAAAGCCCCGCTTGCCTCAGAACAATGCGCTGCCTGGCTTCCTGACAAGCCTGGCGACGGCCACTTTTTTGACGTTGGCAACCGCTGCCACCCTCTGGGGACGTAAGCGCTAACCGAACTGGCGCTAACGAGGCTGCTGAAGAAAAGAGAAAATGTATGGATCTAAAAAACAGCATCCGTGCGGAGCGTTCTCCAAGGGATCTGAACGTTCTGACGCCTGATCGGGCAGGTGCTATGAATGGGCGAGGAGAGGATGTTCTAAGCGGACAAAAAGACTACTATAACCTGCCCCTGGTGAAGAAGGCTCATTGGAAATGGGAGGTGGTGCTTTATTTCTTTCTGGGTGGGGCATCCGCTGGTGCCTATCTGGCGGCGACCGTGGCGGATCTGGTCGGCTCCAAAAAAGATAAGCAGTTGATTCGCTATGGTCGTTATATATCCCTCGTAGGGATGATTGCCAGCCCGATTCTGTTGATTAAAGACCTGGGACGACCTGAGCGCTTCTTCCATATGCTGCGTATTCTGAAGTTCCG
>DASSXK010000775.1:0-2010 GCA_035703945.1 Ktedonobacteraceae bacterium
TACCGAGGTTGATCGCAAGAGATTGGTCGATCGCTACACAGATTGGTTACATAAAAACGCTGAATATGCTCGCACTCATGCAGAAGAAATTCAACAAGCCAGACGGGACTACCGGCACACAGCAATGAAACGTCAGGAGGATGGGGGAAAATCTATCCGTATATTTGCACCCTTCCGTGCTGATACATCGGCATTCAAGACAATCACAATGCCTCAGATCGTCGTTCTGCTCATACTGATCTTGCTGTTTGCCGCCGGGCTCTTCCTTTCATATGCCACAACGCTGACAATCGTGATGACAGTGATAACCGTTTACTATCTAGGAGACGTACTACTCAACATCATGCTATGTACGCGTAGTATGGATCATACCTACGAAGAAAGCATTGACGAAGAAACAATTGCTCGTCTCAAAGATGTTGAATGGCCAACCTATACAATTCTCTGCCCACTTTATAAAGAAGCGCCTGTGGTAGCGCAATTCGTGCAGGCGATCAAAAATATTGATTATCCAGTTGAGAACCTGCAAATTCTGCTGTTAACCGAGGCCAACGATCCAGAGACACGCGAGGCCTTATTCAGGCTGGATTTGCCCGCCCATTTCAGCATCGTAACAGTTCCTCCGGGTCCGCCTCAAACCAAGCCACGCGCTTGCAACTATGGGCTTGTACAAGCAACAGGCGAGTATATCGTGATCTACGATGCTGAAGACATCATGGACCCACTGCAACTTAAACGTGCAGTGCTAGCCTTTGCCAATCACGGGCCTGAGATCGTGTGTGTGCAGGCCAAGCTAAACTTCTATAATCTCACACAAAATCTACTCACACGCTGGTTTACTGCCGAGTATTCTGCCTGGTATGACCTGATTCTGACAGGCCTACAGCGTCTGCGCCTGCCACTTCCCCTGGGAGGCACATCGAACCATTTTCGCTCCGAAGTTCTACGTGCGCTGGGAGGTTGGGATGCCTTCAATGTCACTGAGGACTGCGATCTCGGTTTGCGCCTCTCGCGCTATCAGCTTGATACGATCGTGTTGGACTCCACAACCTACGAAGAAGCCAATTCACAATTCAAAAGCTGGATACGCCAACGCTCGCGCTGGATCAAAGGTTATGCACAAACATATCTTGTCCATATGCGCCATCCCCTTCGGATGTTGCTCAAAGGACAGTATCGCCAGTTCATCTCGTTACAATTCCTCATCGCAGGAAAAATCATCTCGCTTTTCCTCAACCCGTTCCTCTGGCTGATGGTTGCCGCCTTCTTTCTCTTCCGCCCATGGGTTGAGACCTTCTACCACCAGGTTTTCCCGGCCCCAGTACTTTACATGGGCACGCTCTGCCTGATTTTTGGCAACTTCTTTTTCATCTACACCCACCTTTTCGGCTGCCTGAAACGCCAGCAATACTCGCTGGTGAAATATGCCGTATTTATCCCTATCTACTGGTTTATGATGAGTATCGCCGGTACTGTTGCGCTGTTCCAGTTGATCACCAAACCCCATTATTGGGAAAAGACCCGCCATGGTCTGCACCTGAATGGGCAGGCTGCCATCAATCCAGTCCATGGCAATCAAGCAGTTACTACAGCCAACCAGTTTTATGATCAACCAACAGATAGCATGATGGGCATCATCCCCCCATCGACCTCAGATAACTCTCCTTTACAGACGGTTACAAGTGCGGTTCAAGCCGTCCGAGCGGCCGGAAAGCCCGCCTTTGACTCTGCATTCACTCATGAAGAAATGCAGGTCCTCACGCGGCGCAGAGTTGCGATTAAAGACCTGTGGCTTAGCTTAACTATCCTTGTCGCTTGCTGCACCAGTATTATCGCAACGGCATACTACTACTACAATAATATGACGTTGCTCTATAGTGATGCCTACTCACATCTGCGGATAGCCCGTAGCGTTTTTGACAGCCTCACGCCCGGTTTTGCCCAGTTGGGTGGTGACTGGCTCCCATTACATCATATTTTCATGTTTCCGTTCATCTGGAATGATTTCCT
>DASSXK010000044.1:0-3007 GCA_035703945.1 Ktedonobacteraceae bacterium
CTTTGAGAGTGAGAAGATCCCAGGAAGAGAACCTGGTGGATAGATCGCGAGTGGACGCACGGCAACGTGTGCAGCGAAGCGAGACTAATGATCGAGAGGCTTGTTTTCACCCTCGTGGAGTCGTGGAGGAACGCTGAATCAGGCGTGTGCTCTCGGCAAAATCAAGGTACATCTGTTTAGAAATGTGTTGGTTTTGAACATAGAACCCACTTTCGCTTCGTAAGAAGATCGAAAGGTGGGTTTTTTGTTGTGTTCTTTTTTTGGTTGTATGGACGAGTGTCTGAGTTCTATTGTGAATTGCCTTTTTATCGCATCTCAATGGGGGACTTTTCAAAGGTGATATGCTAGTTGATAGCATTAGCACGATGACTTTTGGCGAGCAATGGAGCAGTACCAGATGCGGATTGATTTTCATACACATATTTTTCCCCCGGAAGTACGTGATCAGCGCGAACGGTATTGCGCTCGCGATCCGTGGTTCAATGAACTGTATCGTAACCCCAAGGCTGGCCTGGCAACGGCGGAAGATCTGATTCAGGAGATGGATGAGGCCGGCGTGGATGCTTCGGTAGCTTTCTCGTTTGGTTGGACCGATCCGGGGCTGATCGTTGAGACCAATTCCTATGTTATCGAGGCTATGAAACGGTATCCCGGCAGAATCTATGGGATGGCTGTTTTGCAACCCCTGGCGGGCGCCTCTGCAATCACTGAACTGGACCGCTGCGCCCGCGCTGATATGGTTGGTCTGGGGGAGTTGATGCCTCATGGGCAAGGCTACCGCTTAAATGATATATCGTTACTTGCTCCTTTCATCGAAGTCGTGCGGACATATAAGCTTATAGTGCTTTCTCACTGTAGCGAGCCGGTTGGGCATCTTTACCCCGGCAAGGGTGACGTCTCCTTACCCGATATTGTGGAATTTCTGACGGCCTTTCCGGATATTCCTTTTGTCGCGGCACATTGGGGTGGTGGATTACCTTTTTACTCCTTGATGCCAGAGATTCAGCGTATAACACAGAATGTATGGTATGATACTGCTGCTACCGTTTATCTTTATCGCCAGGAAATTTTGCCCCGGGTTGCTCAACTTGTGGGGGCGGAACGTATCCTCTTCGCCAGCGACTATGGATTGTTGCGTCAGGGTCGGATTATTGATCATATCGCTCGCTCGGGTTTGAGTGAGCTTGAGGTAGCACAGGTGCTGGGGCAAAATGCTCAACGCTTGCTCAAATTGTAGCGACCGGGAACAACGTATCTGCATTCATTTCAGTCAGGACAGACACTATGCGCGTAATCTCATTAGGCAGTGGTAGCAGCGGCAACGCTTTGCTTGTTGAGGCAGGCCCCCAGGGACGGACGAAAGTTCTGGTGGATGCCGGTTTAAGCGGGCGCAAGCTTCAAGAAAGACTTCTACTGGCCGGTGCTTCGCCCGCCCAGCTTCGCGCCGTGCTGATTACGCATGAACATAGCGATCATATCTTAGCGATCCCTTACCTCCTTAAACGTTCATCGATGTCGGTGATGGCCGATCCTCGCACGCTCGAAGCTATCAAGCAGGGGGTCACTTCCGGGTTGATTTATTCTGATTCTGGTCGGCCAGTGCGCCTGGATAGGGGAGATGTGGAATGTCAGGTGCCTGAGCGTGTGGTTGATTCTGGCTCTCTGGGGATCTCCGATTCGCTGGAAGGGCTTCCGGGCGCGGATAGTATTCAACCGGCCATAAGCAGCAAGGTCAAGGCTGATGCGTCCCGATATATGTCTCTCAAGTCGGGATCATCCGTCGTAATTGGTGATTTGAAAGTTACCTCCTTTGCGACGTCGCATGATGCGGTGGCACCCTGCGGCTATCTTCTAAGTACCGGGGGCTGCCGCGTCTGTATCGTAACGGATACAGGTGAGGCCACGCCTGGCATGCTGGAAGCGATGAATCAGGCCGACTTGCTGATTCTGGAATCGAATCATGATCGTGAGCGCCTGCTGCGTGGACCCTATCCCTATCAGGTCAAACGGCGAATTTTGAGTCCGACTGGCCATCTTTCGAATACACAGGCGGCTGATGCGATTTTGAAGACATGGCGTGCCAGCGGGATTCGTTGGCTCTGGCTGGCTCATTTGAGCAGAACCAATAACACTCCCCAATTGGCTTTGAATAGTATGCGTGAGCGCGTACAGGCTGCTAAGGCTAATCTCGCGCAGTTGCATGTAACGGTCCTGCCGCCAGACATCGGGCACGTCTGGGATTCGACCCAGTTGTGGCAGATGCCTTCTCTCTGGGAGATGAAGAAGTAAAAAGCCTCGTTTAGACGGGAGCTTTGCTATCTTGAGCGATGGCACGGCGGACCCTTTGAGCGTCGCGGACAGCTTTGAGCGATTCAAAGAAGCCAATCGCCTGCTCAAATTGGAAGCGGGCCCGTGAGATTTCGGCGGTTCGCTCCGTGGTTTGATCCTTGAAAAGCATCTCGGCCCGACGACGATAGAGCAGCCCCAGGCAATAGTGGGCCTGCCCCTGATCCCAGACCAGGTCAAGGGATTCGCTTTCTGCCAGGGCTTCCTTTAGATCCAGCTCGGCCTGCTCCCAGTTCTGCCGATCCAGGTTCATGCGGCCGCTGGCCCGTCTTGCAATGGCATAGGCATGACGAGCGCCCGACTCCTTCGCCAACTTACTGGCTCGTTCGCACAACTCCGGTTGGTTTTCGGGTTGTTCCCCCGTCATAACGATTAACTCTGTGAGCGTAGAGAGCGTCGTCGGCTTGGGAAATGGCTCGCTGTTCTGGACCAGTTGTGTATATTCATGTGTGGCATGGGACCAATCTTCACGCGCCAGGAAGATTCCTCGCATCGTGGCAATCTGGTCGGTAGCCGCAAGGGTATCGGCTTGCTGATCAAGTAGACGCTTATAGAGGCGGGTATAGCTGTCGCCTTGCTCTTGCTCGCCAGTGCTGTAAGACCCACAGGCCAGGATATTCAGGGCGTCCAGTTTCCATATCTCGTTTTGCTGATATTGCTC
>DASSXK010000081.1:0-13068 GCA_035703945.1 Ktedonobacteraceae bacterium
ATCAAACCAGTTGCTCAGCCAGAGCGTCAAACAATCCACCAGCAAGACATCAGCCTCGACAGCAGCCTGTCGAATAGCCTGCTCCAGGTTCAGCGGCTCTTCAATCGTGCTCCAGGTCAGAGGGCGCGAGGCCCGATGGCGAGCGATCCGTGCACGTATCTCTGCATCGATAGGCTGAGCGGTTGCAATATAGGTAACACGCAGGCCCGTGCTGGCCGCCAGGCGCTCCGCAAAGGTACTCTTGCCGCTCCTGGCACCACCAAGCACCAGCACCAATCGCGGAGGCTGGTACACTGGCTCGCTCAGTTCAAGCTCCACTTTTCCAAGTTTATCAGTCTGTCGCAATATATCCATAACTTCAGCCTCTTTCAACGCTTGAAGGGTAATATTTCGTTTCGATGTTGCACTAAAAATTATAAGAAATGGAACAAACAAGTTCTGAAAAATTACTCATTTTTGCGCTTAACCAGACTAAGTGCGAAGCAAGAGCAACGTAAACAATCCCAGCACCTCGACCACCTCCGCAATCGCCCCATAGGTATCCCCGGTCAAGCCACCAAGCTTGCGTGTGAGTCCCCAGGCTATGGCGAGCGCGGCCAGCGTCATCACAGCCCAGATCAAGAGTCCCGGCAGATGCCCACTGAAACCAGCCACCAACAACGCCAGTAGTCCACAACATAGCAGGCGCGGCCAACTCACGGTCTGGCGAAAGGTCGCGCCCAGCCCCGTTCTCCGGGCAGGCGGAAACATGCGCATCACCAGGACCAGCACCCAGCGGGCCGTCGGCCAGATGCTCAACAAGCCTATTCCAAGGGTCTGCCGATCCAGACTGGCAAAGAATGCGAACTTGAGCAGCAAGACACTGACGCCCCCCAACACGCCAAAGCTACCAACCCGGCTATCCCGCATAATCTCCAGGCGTTGCTCAGGGCTGCGGCCACCAAACACGCCGTCGCAGGTATCCATCAGACCATCCAGGTGCAATCCCCCCGTTAGCAAGCTGGCAGCCACAACCAGCACCGCCGCCAGTGCCAGCGGCGGCAGGAGCGGCCCCAAAAGATAGACCAGGATCAGCAGCAGTAGCGCCAACACGATCCCGACAAACGAGAAATAGCCGCTTCCCAGCACCAGGCGCGGATTGGTCTCATCGCTCCGAAACAGGCGAGCCTCACCCGGCAGGGGCAATACCGAAAGAAAACGCACCGCCGCAAATAGCTCGCGATACTGCTCCAGGAGCCAGCCGCGTCGTTCCCTCAGCGGCTCATCCTCAGGCGGATCAGGCATGTGGAAGTGCTCCCGTTCCAGAACGCATTGAGGCCGTTTCCAGCGCCTGCCCGTCAGGTCCAGCCACAAATTCAGCGGGAGGCTGAAGATTGAGCAGGTTTACAGCGGCAAACAATTTATCGTCCTCAAACACGACATCCAGGGCACTCAAGGCCCCATGCCCGATTTTCAACTGCCATTCGTTATGCAGTGGCATCCCCAGCAGTGAGCACAGAAAGCCACGCATCACACCCCCATGACTGACAATGAGCCATTCACCTCGCGTCTGACCGGACGTTGGGGCAGGTGTTTCAGCCTCCTGCACCGCCTGGGTTATAAAGGTCGAGAGCCGTTGGACTCCGGCCGCCAGCGTCTCGCCGCCCGGAGGGGCATGCCCCTCTGGGTCTTTAAAAAAGCTGGTCTGGCCGGTACTCTGGGCGGCGGCCTGGGCATAGGTCAGGCCCTCCCAGGCCCCAAAACTCAGCTCACGCAGCGCGGCTGTCGTTTGAATCTCTTGTGGCTTCGCCTGTTTGGCGGCAATCAAGCTCGCCGTTTCGGCTGCCCGGCAAAGATCGCTGCTATAAATGCGTTCGAGCGGTCTGGAGGCCAACAATGCTGCCATCCAGGCCGCCTGCTGCCTACCAGCCTCGATCATGGGTTGATCACTTTGACCACAAAAACGTCGCTGCAAATTCCATTCCGTCACACCATGACGAACCAGCCAGAGACGTCGTACATCTTTGGGTGGCCCGGCCAGAGGCCCATATTCCGGAGTTTGTTTCTCTATCATGCGACTCTTTTCTCTCCATTCAGCAAGTCAACCGACCAACCAGTCGGCTAAATTCGGCCCTATTGTACCATTACAGATGAAAGCAAGAGAATGTCCCAGGACAAACACCTTAAAGCGAACTGAACGTCTCACTATTGAAAGACACTTCGCAACGGCGCTCTCGCGCCTACTGAACGCTTTGCAAGCAGACAGATCTTGAAGGTCCCCGCTTAAGATGGTACTGATAACCATGCTCCTGGCTTCACAAGCGCGTTCAGTCAGCGAACTGAATGGCTAGCCATCCACATTCCCATAAGATAGGTAGAACGCCGTTTTGCTTGACTTTCCCGCATACAACATTTACAGTTAAACAAGAAATAGCCGGGTCTTACCTCCCATTTGTTTCAAATAAGTAAGCAACTTCACCACACATAGAAGATAGAGGACAATCATGGAGCGTATATTTGACGTTATAGCTGCGATTCAACCCACAGATGCCAATGCCCGACAGCAGGCTTCCACCCGCCAGGAGCAGCTCACGAAACCAGCAGGCAGCATGGGCAGGCTTGAAGAGCTAGCGATCCAGATCGCTGGAATCACCGGACAAGTCACGCCCGAAATCACACGCAAAGCAGTTATTGTTATGGCCGCCGATCATGGTGTAGCGATCGAAGGCGTTAGCGCCTACCCGGCCGAGGTTACACCCCAGATGGTCCTGAACTTCCTGCAAGGAGGAGCTGCAATCAACGCCCTCGCCCGGCAGGCCAATGCCGAGGTAACAATCGTTGATATTGGAGTCGCCTCCGAGCTGAAACATCCCAAACTGCGCTCACATAAAATCGCCTTCGGTACCCGCAATATGCTCAAGCAGCCAGCAATGACTCCTGAGCAGGCCAAGACCGCGATTGAAACGGGCATCAATGTCGCGGAAGAGCTGATTGCACAGGGTGTCAACCTGCTGGCAACCGGCGACATGGGTATCGGCAATACGACCGCCTCCAGCGCCATCACCGCCGTCCTGACGCATACACCCGTCGCCGAGGTAACGGGCCGTGGCACTGGCATCAGCGATGAGCAGCTTGCCCACAAAGCCAGCATCATCGAAGCGGCGATTGCCCACAACCAACCCGATCCCGAACAACCTCTCGACGTGTTAGCAAAAGTCGGAGGGCTGGAGATCGCGGGCCTGGTCGGAGTTATCCTGGGAGGCGCAGCCAGGCGTATCCCTGTTATCATCGACGGATTTATTTCGGGAGCAGCCGCACTCGTAGCGGTTGGCCTCAACCCGGCCGTCCGTGAGTACTTGATCGCGGGACACGTTTCCCAGGAACGAGGTCACAAGCGCATCCTCGAACATCTTCAGTTAGCACCATTACTTGATCTACACCTGCGCCTGGGAGAGGGGACCGGAGCAGTTCTAGCAATGGGGATTGTTGAAGGTGCCCTGCGCGTTCATAGTGAGATGGCAACCTTCGCCGAAGCCGGTGTCAGCAATCGCGAAGACTAAGCTTCTCCATATCGGGGTCTTGCAAGGAGGCAGACCCCCAGCTATTTCTATTTTAAAGCAGACAGGCGTTACTCATTGTATTTTTAAAAGGAACGTTCACCGTGCAAAAATCCTACTGGCAGTCAATTATAGACAATGATTTTGCCCTACCTGGCGATAAAACGCTTCATGAGCTCACTCCAGAGCTTCTCGTAGCCCTGGGTTCAACCGATCCTGAGCTACGGGATTCAATGGCCTATCCGATTCTCGCCAATTGGATAGATAACGGCCACTATAGTCCAGACCAGCTCCGCCAGATACTGGCCCAGATGCAGAAAAACCTGTCCAGCAACCTGGGAGAAACGAGCAGCGACTCAGTATTTTTACGTGCCTTCTCAAGCCTGGTTATTTGCGAAATCACCAGCTACGATAGCCAAAATCGCTTCTTACGCAACGAAGAACTTCAGGCACTCCTGAAGGCAGCGATTGTTTCTCTGGAAGGCGAAAAAGACCTGCGAGGCCATATCCCCACAAAGGGCTGGGCGCATGCCATCGCCCACCTGGCCGATCTGCTTGGACTGCTGGCCCTGCATCCAGAGATCCAGGCCGCCGACCTGGAACGGATACTGATGGCAATCGCCACCAAACTCTGTCAGCCGCTGCAACACACCTATATTTATTTGGAAGACGAGCGACTGGCCCTGGCGACTATTTTTGCCCTACGCCGAAACCTGCTCCAGACAGATTTTCTCAATCTCTGGTTAGAACAACTAACCAGTGTTGGAGAGCCGTTTGAAAACGCCAACGCGATCACTTTCGTCTCACCAGCAGACGTGTGCGCCTACCACAACGTCCAGACCTATCTGCGCAGCCTGTATTTCCAACTTGCATTCAATAAAGAGCCAATCGTCCTGAATACAGAAATGTTGATTGCGCTGGAAACGGCCCTCAAAGTCCTCGATCATGGCTTCTATATTCCAGAGAAGCAGCCTGAGGAGGCGGAAGAGGTCATCGAGACAGAAGAAGAGTACGACGCGGTCCACTCTACCAATTAAGCAAACTCTATTTCAGTTACTGCGACAGAAAAAGCCATCTCCCTGGTGTATTCGGGAAGATGGCCTTTTTTGAAACGGTTCGTGTTAGCGACCCGCGACTTTAATCTTCTCAACCTCAGGAATAATCTCGGTTGCCAGCAGGTCAAATGGCTCATATTCAGAGACATTTGGCATGCTGAAGATCGCCTGATCAATGCCCATTTCGGCCAGGCCCGCAAAGTATTCAATTGCCGCAGCAGGAGTCATTGAGTTGTTGCGCCCATCGCGTGTGATATGCACGACGTCCAATGTGGTCTTCTCAATATCTGT
Organism: Ktedonobacteraceae bacterium; assembly: GCA_035703945.1. GTDB lineage: Bacteria > Chloroflexota > Ktedonobacteria > Ktedonobacterales > Ktedonobacteraceae > DASSXK01. Next base: position 4,883 of record DASSXK010000081.1, read on the forward strand.
GTAGGGTCGATGAAGCGTGTCGCAATGCTCACGCAGCACATCAAGCTTATGCTGAAGAGTCTCTTTACCCAGGCGAGCAAAGATATTGCAGGCATCGGCGTACTGCGCCACCATCCGCAGGGTCTTACGCTCGCCAGTGCCACCAATCAGAATCGGTGGATGGGGCTTCTGAAAGGCCTGGGGTGAATTCAGAGGCCGCTCCAACTGATAATGCTTGCCCTGATAGGCCTTCTCATCACCGGACCACATCTGGTGAGCGATCTGGAGCATCTCTTCCAGGCGCTCAAAACGCTCTGAGGTCGATGGGAACTGGACGCCAAGGCCTTTATGCTCTTGCTCATTCCAGGCCGCGCCAACGCCAAAATAGGCTCGCCCTTGCGAAAGTACATCAAGGGTCGTGGCGGTCTTAACCAGCAGGGCTGGGTATCTGTAAGTAACACCTGTCACCATCGTACCAAGCTTGATACGGTTTGTTTGTCCGGCCGCAAAAGCCAGAGCACTCCAGCCTTCCAGCATCTCATTCTCGGCCGGGCCAACCACTGAAATCTGGAAGAAGTGATCCATCACCCACAAACTATAAAAACCCGCGTGCTCAGCACGTCTGGCAATCTCGCCAAACGTTTGACCAAGCTGGCGTTGACCATTCGGATAGGTAAAATTAGGAACCTGTAAACCAACTCGCATTGAAGATTCTCCCTTTACATCCTTATAAGCAAAATGGCAAGCCATGCATTCACTGACTGAATGCGCTTGAGAAGTCAGGACGAACCGTGCCAGAAACGATCTACGATAGTCCTGAATACAAAAATGTCCATTACTCACTTTTGCATAGTCATTATATAAAAGTAAGTAATGGAATCGCAAGGGTAGATAGTTTAGAAAATGCTTAGATTGCCGCCTTCAGCATCGGAATCTCACGCCTGATCTCGAAGCGCAGACATTGGTGGGCCTGGCGTATCGCCGCCTCAACCTCCTGTGGCGTCTCACCACGAGCGAAGATAAAACCCAGGTAACTGGCCCCCTCTGGCAACGGCACCAGTTGATGATGCAACTTCGCCGTGATCTCCACACCTGTAATCAGCGGCACAGCACGAGCCTCCTCAACACCAGCAACGCTTTTCAAAACGCCAGCCTTTGGGATCGGGATCATCATAACACCAGCGGCTCGCTCCTCACGCTCAATTTCGTCCAGGTCCTCGCCGATGGCATTGCGCAGGATCAGCTCTTCCAGGCAGACACCCGCGCCAAATTCCAGCACGGTTGAGCAGAGACCACCTATCGAGCGACCGGCGATCTCCAACATCCAGGGGCCTTGCTCATTGACACGCAATTCGGCGTGCACAGGTCCCTCGTGCAAGTCTAGCGAGGCGGCCGCAACCGCGACACAATTTGCAATCTCTGCCTGAACCTCAGGAGACAGGCGCGATGGCGTGACGTAGATCGTCTCCTCAAAAAACGGACCATCCAGCGGATCGGGCTTATCAAACAGGGTCAAGACCTTGAGTTGTCCGTGTGTCAGCATCCCCTCCAGCGCCACTTCGAAGCCGGGAATGAAATCCTCAACCAGCAAGCTATCCCGATCGGTGAAGCCCTCGGAAAGCAACAACTGGCGCGTACGCTGAAAAGCTCCCACAAAGCTGCCTGGATCATCGGCCCGAATCACACCCCGACTTCCCGAAAGACGCAACGGCTTGACCACGCAGGGATAGCTCACCTGCTTCGCGATCTCGGCCGGGTCTTCACCCAGCGTGAAGGGTCTGTAAATCGGACAGGGTGCGCCACCCTCCGACATCAGCGTACGCATTAACAATTTGTCACGCGCGGCCTCAGCACTGTGGGGTGAATTGTGTGGCAGACCAAGTGCCGCGTTGATAAGCGCTGCCAGTTCGCTTGCACTGTCATCAACTGAGAGAACCGCCTGGATGGGGTGTTTCTGGGCATACTCTTTCACGGTCTGCACAGAAGTGGTGGGATCGGAAAAATCCAATCCCAGCGGCACATGCCAGTAATCAGCCAGGGATTCTGGCAGGTCGATACCGACCACAACTTCCAGCTCAATTTTCTGCGCCGCCTGTAAGAAGGCTCCGGCACGATAGGTCGCCGGAGACATCAATAGCAGGGCGCGTTTTTTCTCTTTATCCATAGGTTATCCTTCAGTCGGCCCTTCAGGAGATGTTTCGGGCGTATCCTGTTCAACGTCAGGCAGAAAACCAGCAGCTTTGAGGGCGGCGGCCAGGGCAAAGAGCCGTTCGTCGCCCTGGATGGTCCAGACCAGTTCGGCAGGGGCACGCTTCAGACTGCCATCCGGGTTGCGATTATGCCAATGGCACTCATAGGTTCCGCTCCAGCGTGTGTTCTGGACGCGTCCCTGGTAGGTCCAGGGCGTTGCGCCGGGACGGCGCGTGCTGAAACCAAAGCCAGCATATTCGACACTCGCGAAATCTTTACTCCGAAAAACTATTTGCATTTATTTTACTCGTCAAGAAAGCCTAAACCCACATTTGGAAGATCAAAAATTATCCTCCATTATACCACTCTACCAGCACGCAAATCCGACGCCTCCACAAAAAATATCCCATCCTGCCGCAAAAACGTTATGTATAAAGAGGGGCCCACACAATCGAGACTCGGCAAAATGTTGCAATCCGGCAAAAACTATACGTACAATAGAACCGCACTCAGACCAACTGCACTATTTTCACATCCAATCGTTCAGTTCGCTGACTAATTGCGTTTGAGAAGCAAGCAGAAAAGTTGCCAGCACCACTTCAGGAAGGGAGTTTCGAGAGCGGCCTGCTTGCGAAACATTCAGCAGGCACGAGAGCACCGTTGCGAAGTATTTTTCAATAGCAAGTGAAGAAAGAAGAAATAGAACAATGACACAGCTCGCATTTTTCGTTGATGTAGATAACACCTTGCTCGATAATGACACAGCCAAAGAGGATTTTGACAAACACCTGCAAGTAGAGCTTGGCCCTGAACTCACCAAACGCTACTGGGAGCTCTACGAAGAGGCCCGCAAGGAAACAGGCGTCGTGGATATTCCACTCGCCCTGAAACGCCTGAGAGACGAGACCCCTCTGGAGAAGATGGATGAGAAGACGTTTCTGCATGCCAAATCAATCTTCGACAACTACCCATTCTTCCAGCGGCTCTACCCCAATGTCCTGGAAACGATACAACACCTGAACACGCTGGGAACCGTTGCAATCGTATCGGATGGCGACCTCGTCTTCCAGGCGGAAAAGATCTTTTCCAGCAATCTGGCCGACGCAGTGGGAGGCCGCGTCCTGCTCTATATCCACAAACAGGAACACCTGGATGAAATTCGTCTGCGCTATCCAGCCGATCATTATGTTATGATCGACGATAAGCCCTCGATCCTGGTGGATAGCAAAGCAAAGTTGGGCGATACCCTTACGACCGTTTTCGTCGAACAAGGGAAGTATGCCAAAGAAGGCTTTCCAGGCAACTTTCAACCTGATTTAAGCGTATTGCACATAGGGGATCTGATGACATATTCAACAGAGCAGTTCTTACTGCCCCAGAAAAAATGAGGTGATAATTTGCGTTATCATATCAAAGAACGGGCCTGGAGTTTGACTGAGGCCTTTATCGTTCGGGACGATGCAGGGCGGGCGGTCCTGGAGGTTCGTGGCAAGTTCTTTCATATTGGCGATAATCTTGTTATCTTCGATACCTATTCCGGCCAGGAAGTTGCACAGATCAAGCAACACCTTATCTCACTGATGCCCAACTATGAAATCTTCCGCAACGGTCAACATTGGGCCAGCGTACACGAACAATTCAGATTCTTTGGCGAAGGCTTTAAGATTAACGGCAACAACGGCATGACCTTTCATATCAATGGCGATATCTGGCGCTGGAACTTTACGGTCAGCGATGATTATGGTAATCTGATGGCCTCAATCGGACGTCAGTTCTCGCTATTTCGTGACAGCTATGCGATTGATGTCGCGCCAAATGTCGATGTGCCTTTTATTGTGGCGCTGGCAATCGTTATCGATATGGTCCGTGAACATCACGAAAAGAAGCGCGAAGGATAAAAGAAGCGTTCGCCTTTCCAGGCAGCGGGAATGGAAGCCCGCTGACCCCAAAAAGCAAGAAAATAAGAAGAGTTGGCCGGCACTATTGATCCCCTGGCTGACCAGCTCTCCTATTCCAGATGCTTGAGAGAGTAAAAAAATGTCAAAACAGCCACTGCCAACGATCTATTTGAGTCTCGCAGCCCAGCGAACCCTCCTCCAGGATATCCAGACACGACCACAAATTGAAGCCTGTGGCATGCTGCTTGGTAGATCCGAGCCAGGAATAGCCTGGCAGATTGAAGAAGCCCTCCCCTTGCGTAATATTTATAATTCCCCGGTCTATTTCGAATTCGCCCCCGAAGATATCCTGAGTGCCGATCTCAACTATCCAGGGCACGTAGTGGGGGTCTATCACAGCCATCCAACCGGCTTCGCCAAAGCCAGCGACACCGATCGTCAAAATATGCAACGGGTGAACGTGGACGAGCAAATTCCCTGGTGCTGGCTTATCATAAGCGGACCTTTTAAAGGGCTGGCCGAAAAAGCCACCGCCACCTCCGAAGCCCTCGTATTTGCAGGGCTTGACAAAATTGCCTATCATCATGATCAAGCCCTCGGTCTCAAAAAACTTTCGATAACTCTTGAAGAGCAGAAATAAGCACAAATTGCAAGTAGTACTCAAGAGGTTAACTATATACCATTTGGGTAATACACAGGCATAAATGTAGTCACCACATGTATCAATATGCTATATTGACGCAAACAAAGTATTATTTCACCAGCCAAATCATCCATCATGAAAGCAGGAATGAGGAACAGGCATGAAATGCCCAAATTGTGGGAATGAAGTAAGCCAGGGCGAGGCCTTCTGCGGCCACTGTGGGACACCAACATCGCCCCCAACCCACGCCACTGAGATGGTCCAAACGCCACTACCACCACGCAATGGCCTGCTTGGCACATACAATACCGCCAATCCTTATGGCGGGCAGAAACCCGGCTCAGTGGGGCCAGCTCCCACAGTAAACCAGCCGCCCAGCAATCCAAACATGGGTAGAACAGGCGCATTCCAGGATAACCCCTTCGCAACAGGGCAAAAACAACCTGGTCAATTTCCTGGTCCATCAGGGTCTAATCCAACAAACTCATCGCCGGAATTCTATCAAGATGCCACCGAAGCAATATCGGCCACCCCAAAACAATTTGGCAGTGGGGGTCTTAACTTTCCATCAACGATGAAGCAAAACTCACTGCCAGGGCAAACTGCTTATTCAAGCAGCAACCCGTTTTTACAAAATTCCTATACCCAGCCGGCCAGTCCTTTCACGCAGCAAGGACAAAACTCTCAGCCGGGAACGTATGCCCAAAATAATTCAACATATTCAAATTTCGGTACTCCTCAGACCCCGTACCCCGCGGGCTCTCAATTCGGAGGCTTCAATCAGAATCGGCCGCCGCGCAGCCAGAGCACCAATACTCTGCTTCTAATCGCCGTTGGCGTCGGGGCTTTTCTATTGATTATTTTCATTGCGGTATTATTTGCCAAAAATAATAGTACATCCCAGACTGCCGCGACGCCTACCGCAACGTCGGCCCCTAAACCCAGTCCAACGGCGGCCCCCTCCCCAACCGTGGCACCTACGGATACACCGACGCCCGTACTTACACCAACGGCAGTGCCAACGCCCCCACCAGATCCAGGCTTCACCTGGTGTAGTACTAACTGCAATACGCTGGGATTTGAAGTGGAGTATCCAGCATCCTGGTCAGCCACCCCAACCACTTCAAGCGTGCAGGCAATTAATCCCCAGCAGTCGGAAATCACGGCGACGTTTAAAAAACCTGGTATAGCGTATCCAGACGCGACCCAGGCTATCAATGGCGAAATAACGACGGTCTACGCCGCGCAACCAGGTTTCGTTCCTCCGGCAGGAGCAGGCCAGGGTAACACCACAATCGGTGGCGAAAACTGGACCTTTACGACCATTCACTATACCTTGAATGACCAACCGGTACGCGTTGAAATTCTATCAACAATCCACCAGGGAGCGGCGTACGTCATTGAGCTCCAGGCCTATGAGGGAGAATACGATCAGGCCAACCAGCAATTTTTTGTTCCGATCGTAGGGCACTTCCAATTTCGGTAGAATGGACGAAGGCAGCTTTATAAGTAAATCTTGGGCAGATATACAACCAGAACATTGGAATTCTGTCCAAGGTTTACCAATGGCCTGATCTTCATGATCCAGGCCGAGCTTCTTCCTCTTGCAATCGGCTCTCCAAGCATATTCCCCTCAATAGTGCCTGATTTGTACTCAAACACTCTCCCCTGACAGTGGCAACCATCACCATTCCGGCTCTCGCAAGGATTACCTCCTGTCTGTCATCCAGGGATACGCCGTTGCGAAACATGGAGATTACTCGAGAGTAAGCAGAACTTCTAGCATATTGGCTGTTTCAGAGGGCAAAGGTGGTATAATAAGCAACTGGACAAGATCCGCTCGAAGCGTGATCGCTGCAAAATAAGAAAGGCTGTCCTGTTGAAATACGCGCTACTCTTCCTGGTATTTATTGGAGGGTTGACGAGTCTCGCACTTGAGATGTGTGCCTCGCGCCTCCTTGGAGCCTATTTTGGGACCTCGCTCTTTATCTGGGCCAACCTCATCGGACTCCTATTGCTCTATTTAACGATCGGGTATTTTGTTGGCGGTCGGCTGGCCGATCGTCATCCTTCCCCGCAATTTTTATCCAGTTGTACGGCAATCGCGGGCCTCTCAATCTCAATTTTGCCCTTTATCAGTCAACGCATCCTGACCTGGTCGATTACTGGCCTGCAACAGGTGTCGGTGGGCATCTTCTTCAGTTCGCTGATCGGGACTATTTTGCTCTTCGCGGTTCCAGTCACCTTGCTGGGTCTTGTATCGCCATTCGCGTTGAGGCTGGCAATCAAGGACCTTTCGAGCAGTGGCAAGGTCAGTGGCTCCTTTTATGCCATTTCGACCTTTGGCAGTATTCTGGGGGCTTTTCTGCCGGTACTCTGGCTGATTCCAACCTTTGGTGTCCGCAAAACACTGCTGATTCTTGGGGCGCTGCTCTTCGCTGCATCGCTGTGGGGGCTGCGCTGGCGCTGGCGTCCGGCTTTTGTGCTGGTCCTGCTCGCGCTGATCGTTCCTCTGGGACCCTTGAAGGATATTCCCAACCTTATCTATGAGAACGAATCGCTCTACAACTATATCCAGGTCACGCAGCAGCCTGATGGCACACGCCAGCTAATTTTGAACGAGGGCGAAGCGATTCACTCGGTCTACTACCCCAATCCCAACCAGGTATTAACTGGCTGGTACTGGGATTATTTTCTGGCGGCCCCTTTCTTCAATCCCAACTTCAAACCTGATCAACTGCATCGGGTCGGAATTATCGGGCTAGCGGGGGGAACTATCGCCCACCAGTTCACGCAGGTCTACGGTCCCGTGCCGATCGACGGTGTGGAGATCGATCCAAAAATCGTGGATGTCGGTCGTAAATATTTCAATATGACAGAACCAAATCTGCATGTCTATGAGCAAGATGGGCGCACATTCCTCGATACCGAAACGACCAGGACCAAATACGATGTCGTAGCGATCGACGCTTTCCAGCAGCCCTATATTCCGTTCCAGCTCACGACGCGTGAATTCTTTGAAACGATTCGGGCCCATCTCTCTCCCACAGGTGTAGTAACGCTCAATACCGGCCACACGGCCACGGACTACCGCCTGGTCCAGGCCTTTGTGAATACGATGAGCCAGATATTTCCATCGGTCTACACCTTCAACGTGCCAAATACGATCAATACGGAGATCATGGCAACGATGCAACCGACCTCGCTCGAAACCTTCCGGCATAATCTCGACCAGCTTGATCCTGCCTCAACATTAGGCCAGGTTGCCCAGGAAGTCATGCCAGTTGCAACCAGCGCGCACTCAGACAATGGAATTGTATTTACGGATGATCGGGCACCTATCGAAGAAATCACCGACCAGTTGCTACTAAACTATATCAGTAGCTCAAAGTGAAACGCTCTAAAATAGGATACAAGGGGTGCTCCATTCGGTCCTGGGGTTGCCCCTCTGCACTCTCTTTCCCTACCAAAAGCCA
>DASSXK010000096.1:0-11743 GCA_035703945.1 Ktedonobacteraceae bacterium
TCCTCATCCGTAGATGACATCTGTTTTAAGGCATCGATCCATTCAGAATCTTCTATTTCTACCAGCGAATCAAACGCGCCGGCATGCCAGAAGGTGCAGTTCCGATCTTTAAGATGGCGATAAGACTCAACACCCTGAAAATAGAGTCCACTGCGAAAAATTCCTGCTAATCGACCTTGCTCATAACGATAATAGTCATAACGCACACATAGCGAATCCGCTTTCTCAATCAACGTTACTTCTGTACGGAAAGCGGATGAGGGTTCAGGTAGGGTATAGCGTGATAGCATAAATAATTTAGTCCAATCTAGATAGATAAAATATGAATATGATGGATTATAGCATGCCCTATTCAATCTATTGCAAGCATTAAACAGAGATACCTGACACAAGTCCTATCTCGATTGAAAAGGAGAATAACACTGAAAAGGAGTAGCCAACCAGGCAGGGCGCTAAAAGATAATAAAAAAGCGGCGAAGATGCATTGATTATTGCACCTTCGCCGCAGAGGCCTTAATTACTTAATATTAAGGACGGGAATTTTGGAAACTGACCAGCGGTCGTTCGGGCTGGAAACCTCGAACTGGACCATCGAGATCGCATCCGTTGGGCAGCGGACGATACACAGTCCACAGCGAATGCACTTCTCTTCGTCAATGATCATGTCAGCGCCACCTTCCCAGGTATCGGCCATCTGATGGGTCCGATCACCTTTAACGACGCGTGAGAGACCTTCCATGCTGATGCAGTCGTAAGGGCAGATGTCTACACAGCCAGAGCAGAGAATACAGATTGAGGGATCAATCATAATATTCAACTGACACTGTAGACAGCGACGTGCCTGTTCAACAGCCTGCTCAGGGGTAAAGCCGGTCTCGGTCTCGCGGGTATTGCTATAACGATCGACCAGAGGCAGACCAGGCATCATCTCAAAGCCGATAGACTCATAATCGTCCACCATACCACGGCGGTAGTCTGGCAGCTCAATTTCTTCGGCGGCCTGGGCTGGCTTATCAACACCACCAAGGTAGCGGTTAATCGCAGCGGCGGCGTCACGACCATCACCAATGGCGGAAATCAAGTTACGGGAGCCTTCGCTGAAGTCACCACCGGCGAAGAGACCCGGCACATTGGTCATCCAGGTTTCGCGATCGATCAACGGCACGCCATCGCGTTTGCGAACCTCAAGGTTCAAATCGGCGGCAGGAATCCAGGAAGAATCGCTATACTGGCCGAAGGCCGGAATAACGTGATCCACATCCAGCACGAACTCGGAGCCAGGAACCGGCACCGGACGGCGGCGGCCACTCGGATCGGGATCACCCAGTTTGTTCTTCACAAATTCGATCCCACCCACGTGGATGCCATCCTCACTCAAGACGCGGGTCTGCGTGGCGAGATAGATGAACTCGACATTTTCAAACATCGCCTCGTTCACTTCATACTCGTCGGAAGGCATCTCTTCTTTCGAGCGGCGATAGACGACGTAGACTTTTTCAGCGCCAAAACGGATTGCCGTGCGGCAGCAGTCCATCGCGGTAAAACCACCACCAAGGACCGCGACACGCCGACCCATGTAGGCAGGCTCGCCGAAATTGGTCTTGTCCAGCAACTTGATGCCATCTTCCACACCCTTCAGATCGGCTCCGGGGATAACTTTGTTATCGGGACCCGTCATCGGATTGGAAATATAACACCCGGCGGCCAGGAAGACCGCATCGTAGGCTTTCATCAAATCAGTGATCTGAATGTCGCGTCCAACACGTGTGTTGTACTGAACCTCGACGCCAATATCTTCCATATATTCATCGCACTCTTCATGCGTCACATTGCGTGGAAGACGCCAGACCGGAATACCGTTCACCATCACACCACCGGCGACGGGATATTCCTCGAAGATTGTTACGGGGTAGCCCATCTCGCGCAAGTCACGAGCGGCCGCCAATCCGGCTGAACCCGCGCCAACAACCGCCACTTTTTTATCTTTTGTGATCGGAGGTTTCTCGGCATGGTGGCGATATTCACGATGGTCAGCAGCAGCTCGCTTGAGCCAGCAGATCGCAATCGGCTTCCCATCGATTTTATTACGGCGACAAACGGGTTCACAAGGACGCGCACATGTGCGCCCCAGAACACCAGGCACAACGTTCGCCTTACGATTTAAGAGATATGCCTCGTCAAAGCGAGCTTGCGAAATGAGCCCAATATATGTAGACACATCGGTGTGGGCTGGGCATCCCACCTGACAGGGAATGTTCGTCTGATACCAATCAGGATTCGCGACGACTGATTGGTATCGAGGGTCCAACTCACTATCGGGATCGAACATGGAAAATTCCTTTCCGCGCATCCAACGCACAGGACCAGCTAATGAACAGCCATAGAGCGTGATGCAGGGGTAACAGCACTGTATGTCGCTATAACTAATTATGAAAATACAGTCAGCAACGCCGATTACTTACGACTTGTAAGTACATACTCAATGCCTGAGATTTTATTGCTTCGCTGGTCTGTACTGAGGCCGGCTCACGTCACTTTGCTGACTAAATTAAAAGACACTTCGCCATGGCGCTCTCGCGCCTCCTGAACGCTTTGCAAGCAGGCTACATTGCAAGCCTCCCACCCAGAGTGGCGCTGGCAAAAATGCAGTCGGCTTCTTAAGCACATTCAGTCAACAATTTGAATGGCTGAGTAGTAACAACCCAACGGTAAAAAATCTACTGCAAATAAGACCGATGATGGCCACAATTCTTATAAAATCAGGCAGTATATTTTCTCACAGATTATAGCACAACCCGGAAGAACCGGACAAGGAGCCACCTGCTTAACAAGCACTCTCTCACCCATTCGGCGAATGGCTGGCCAGTTACGATACTTTTTTCAAGCGTTACGCCTCAGATCAGAGGTCAGCAACCAAAAATACTCACGAGAGGATGGAGGAAAATGTACAGATGCGCTATACTCAAAAAATAGCAATGATGCTTCAATTGAGATGCCCGAGACAGAAATATCTCTCCTAAGCGTGAAAGGAACTATACGATATGTCATCGACCGAAAACTCGCCTACAGCAAAGACGCAAGGCGTAAGTGGTCCCCGTCCCGTACATGCCCCTCATGGCACATCCCTCTCAGCAAAAAGCTGGCTAACCGAGGCACCGATGCGTATGCTCATGAACAACCTCGATCCGGAGGTAGCCGAGAACCCGGATGAACTTATCGTTTACGGTGGTATTGGTAAGGCGGCACGTAACTGGGAATGTTACGATCGCATCATAGAAACACTCAAAAATCTGGAACAGGACGAAACCCTGCTTGTGCAATCAGGCAAACCGGTCGGGGTGTTCAGAACTCATGCCGATGCGCCGCGAGTGCTTATCGCCAATTCCAATCTGGTGCCACATTGGGCAACCTGGGAACATTTCCGCGAACTTGACCGCAAGGGATTGATGATGTACGGCCAGATGACGGCCGGATCGTGGATCTACATCGGTAGCCAGGGCATCGTGCAAGGCACATACGAAACTTTCGTTGAAATGGGTCGTCAGCATTTCGGCGGCGATTTATCCGGCAAATGGATACTGACTGCGGGTTTAGGCGGAATGGGCGGCGCTCAACCATTGGCTGCCACAATGGCAGGCGCTTCTATGCTTGCAGTTGAGTGTGACGCCACCCATATTCAGAAACGCCTGGATACCGGTTACTGCGATGCGATCGCCAGTACACTAGACGAGGCTCTCGATCAAATTCGGGAGGCATCCAACCTGAAGCAGCCGATATCAATCGGCCTGTTGGGCAATGCGGCTGAGATCTATCCTGAACTTGTACGTCGGGGGATTAGACCTGATATGGTAACTGATCAGACCTCTGCGCATGATGTTCTTAATGGGTATATTCCAGCAGGGATGACCCTTGCAGAAGCCGCTGAAATGCGCAAACGTGATCCTCAGGGCTATGTCGAGCGTGCAAAGGGATCGATTGCAAAGCAGGTACGTGCCATGCTTGATTTTCACAAGCAAGGGATTCCAGTGGTAGATTACGGCAATAACATCCGTCAGGTGGCGTATGATGCTGGTGTGCAGGACGCTTTTGCTTATCCTGGCTTTGTACCTGCTTATATCCGGCCATTATTCTGCCGAGGTATCGGGCCGTTCCGCTGGGCGGCACTTTCTGGCAACCCCGAAGATATTTATAAAACCGACGCCAAGGTAAAAGAGTTGATTCCCGATAATCCACACCTGCACCGTTGGCTGGATATGGCGCAGCAAAAAATCAAGTTCCAGGGCTTGCCTGCGCGAATTTGCTGGGTTGGACTTGGTGAACGTGCGAAGCTTGGCCTGGCATTCAATGAAATGGTCGCATCTGGCGAATTGAGCGCACCAGTAGTTATTGGTCGTGATCATCTCGATTCAGGCTCGGTCGCAAGTCCAAACCGTGAAACTGAGTCCATGAAAGATGGCTCCGATGCGGTGTCAGACTGGCCTCTGCTGAATGCACTACTCAACTGCGCAAGCGGCGCAACCTGGGTAAGTCTGCATCATGGCGGAGGGGTCGGCATGGGATTCTCTCAGCACGCAGGTATGGTTATCGTTGCTGATGGTACGAAGGAAGCTGCGGCCCGTTTAGAGCGCGTACTGACCAACGACCCTGCTACGGGTGTTATGCGCCACGCTGATGCTGGATATGACATCGCCATCGAATGCGCCAAAGAAAAGGGATTGAACCTGCCGATGATTTCTTAAGCCGGGTCTTTGCACTTAATTGAAGAATATCCGGTGTCAAAATCCCAATGCTATAGTTCAAGTGAAGCAACCAAAGGCCCCGAACCATCATAAGAAATGTTCGGGGCCTTTGTATTTTCATATAGGGCTTAAACAGGATTCGAGGGAATTGGCAGAGCGGGCTCGTCATTCTGCTCTCCAAGTCGGCGACGTGCCGTTGCCCGACCTCCCACAGACGGCAGGTGTCCGTTCACTGAAGCCAGGCCAAAGATCGGCATGTTTCCATAAATGGCCTCGTATTTACCGGGTTCAACGACATACGTTTCATGGAAAATGCCAACGATCCCATCGGTTCCAACTCTTTTATTGAAGCGCTGCCAGGCTGGCAAATGAGGATCGTTGCGGTTGCGGGCAAACTTGTCGAGATCGTCAAATGAGCGCCAATATTGTAAAAGCATAACACCGCGCCAGTAGAAAAACGTTTCCGCACCCAGAAAACCTTTTTCAGGGTTGCTATAGAGATCTCTTAGCATCGGCCCCATCTCCATCGCGGTTGGAACCCACTTATGGAAAGCCAGGAATTTATTTACTCGAATCCCAATTGCAAACACAACAATTGGTTGATCGGTCTGCGTTGAAAAGCGTCCAGGAATCACTTTTGCCATGGTGATCTCTCTTTCTCCTATTGAAAGGCAAATAGCCTTAAGATGTGTATTTAGAAATGAGCGTATCCAGAATCAGCAAACAAGCCTCTAAATTTCACAAATTTTAGTTCCTATGAATCGGAATCTCCTGAATTGGAATCCTCTATTGGCACCTCACAAAACTCAGCATCCTCCTTTGGAGGGTCTATTGAAAGGCGCTGTAGCAGGGCAAGCGTTTCATCACACCAGGCAATCAAGGCCTCGCATTCGTGCCTTCCGTAGCTGAGTGTGATGCGAGAATAGGCATTTTGCCAGGTATCATCCTGTAAGTGTGCCTCAATCTGCTGGTAACGCCGCAGATTGAGCTCCTGTAACACTCGAAACCTGCGGAGATGTTCCATATTCAGGTTGGGCGAAATCTGCCGGCCAAAGAATAGCTTCAATAGCAGCTCATTACGTCCAACCTGATTCTCAATTGGCTCGGCAAGCCAATGCTGCAACTGCTCAAATCCCTCTTCGGTCAGGGTGTACATAATACGTTCTGGCTTGCCAGCTTGTTTTTGAGTTTGGGAAACTGTCAACCCTTCTTCATTCAACTGCTTGAGCAATGGGTAAACCTGTCCATAACTCTCGCTCCAAAAGTTTCCAATGGTTTGCTCGATTGCCTTCTTAATGTCATAGCCCGACATTGGACACAGGGTAAGCATGCCAAGAATTGCAAAACGACTCTTATTTTCTTTTCCCATGATGCATCTCCAAGATATATATCTGTTAGATATATATCACATAGATATAGCGATGTCAATAGTTGCTGAAGAGTAATTTATAGATTGCCCAATTTTCATTGAAAACACAAAAATACACACAAAGAAAAAACCGGCTCACTTAAAGTGGAAGCCGGTTTCCAAGGGGTTCTGAAAGGATAGAGCGGTATTAGACGCTTTGTGGTTTCAGGGTTAATAGCCGCCAACCAACATCATCATTTGACAGGGTAATATTGTCTCTCTCAGTCGTCTTATCGCCATAAACATAGTCAACTGTCCCCGTTGCACTGGAGCCATTCTCGTTGACATTGCTCACCGTACAACTTGTAACCCCGCCATGGGCATTTAGAGCCTGAGCGAATATAGGCACAAACTGATCCTGTGAAATCTTCCCTGGGCCACTGCGCAAAGCGCTTTTTGTTGAAAACTGTTGATAGACTGTATTGTAATCCTTCGCCTTCAAGGCAGTACAGAACGTATCCAGCGTAGCAGAAGCCCCCGAAGCACGAGTAAGGACATAGCCCAGTATGCTACAGACGATCACCAGGGCCACCAATATAAGCCCCAGACCAATGAACAGACCACGGTAACTACGTTTTGGTTTAGGTGGTGGCATTTGACTCGGAGGTGGCATCATCATTCCAGGCGTATAGCCAGGCTGAGAATAAGGATTGTTGGGGACTGCTCCTTGCTGAGGAGCGACATAAGGCTGCCCTATTGGTGGAGGTGGAGGCGCATATGGATACCCGGCAGCACCCATATTTGGTGCGTTCTGGGGATCGTTTGCACCAAAAGGAGTCGGTGGGGGAGCCATCACTGTTGGCTCGTAGCGCGGCATATCCAACCCCGGTGCGGCATAAATAGTCGCATCCAGAGCGGATGCTCCAATCACCTCAAACGTATAGCGTGTATCGCCAATCCGAATAACATCACCAGCTTGAAGTGGACGTGGGGTCTGAGGTTGAAGAGCCTGCTCATTTACAAAAGTACCATTTGTACTTTTCAGATCGGTAATCGTATACGCCTGTCCTTCCTGACGTATTTCAGCATGATGGGAAGATGCCTTTGCATCCGTCACAACAAGCTGATTACCTGGCACACGTCCGATACTTAAAACCGGGTCTTGTAAAACGATACGCCCGGTAGGACCATTCAGGGCAGCTTCCATACTTTTTCCTCCAAAAAGGTGACAATTTCCTTCTTAATAATAGCGAAGATGCCTAATAATAGCGAAAATAATAAGGCGCTCTGCTAAAGATAGCTTCTCTGCGACGAGGAAGCCATCACTCATATCACACAGCAAGCGTGATTTGTGTCACAATACTAATCTCTAACTCTTATAAGCACTTTAGCAACAGGTTTTATCCATCATTAGTAAGCATGCTTACTTCGAAGGCGGAATAACCCACTGTTTAAATCGCCTATCACCGATAGCATAACATAAACGCTATTTTTCTGGTGAATTGAGCTGTAAAAACGACAGCCTCGCTCTCAAACTGGAAATATCAGGTGTTTTTGCCTGGATATACTAATAAGTACGCAAAAACAGTGACATATTGGCTGCTTTACTCGCTTCAATAAGCGAGGAAATAATTAATCAGGTAGGTGTGAGAATAATCCTTGCGTATGTAATAGATTGCAAGAAGGAATACAAAGCACTATTATACATACTTGATTGACAATATCAGGTCAGCCAGCCATCTGCTTGATCTATCAGCTAACTATTGAAAGACACTTCGCAACGGCGCTCTCGCGCCTCCTGAATACTTTGCAAGCAGGCGGCATTGGAAGCCTTCCAACTGAAGCGATGCTCGCAACGATGCTGCTGGCTTCTCAAGCGCGTTCAGTCAGCAAAGTGCATGGCTAGCTGATTTCTTGAAGGATTCAGATAAAAAATAAGCAAACCTGATTCACATAAAGAACAAGGAAACAAACTATTTTCAGAGCATAAAGGAGTGCGGATTGGATAACATTTCACCTCATCATGATGACATCATCATCAGCACCAGTCGGCTAACCAAAGTTTTTGGCAACCTGGTCGCGGTCAATGATTTGAACCTCCAGGTGATGCGTGGTGATGTATTTGGATTTCTCGGCCCCAATGGTTCAGGGAAAACCACCACAATTCGAATGTTACTCGGCCTCATTCGGCCGACAGCGGGTAGGGCTGTAATTTTTGGCATGGACAATACCTATCGGCTCTCAGATATCCTTCCACGAATCGGAGCGATCATCGAAATGCCCGTTTTCTATCCCTATCTTTCGGGCTCCGATAACCTTTTTGCAGTAGCCGCAGCCTCTGGTATGACATCTGGTAAGGCAAATCGACAACGTATTAGCGAAGTGCTTGAAATTGTCGAGCTTCAACAGGCCGCACATCGATCATACAAAAACTATTCGCTTGGCATGAAACAACGCATGGGTATTGCGGCAGCCCTTCTCACCGATCCAGAACTCATTTTGCTCGACGAACCAACGAATGGCCTTGATCCTGCCGGCGTCTATGAAATTCGCCAATTGATCAAACGGCTCGCCTCCCTCGGAAAAACAATTTTTGTTTCCAGCCATATTCTTTACGAAGTTCAGCAAGTCTGCAACCGGGTTGCAATTATGCAAAAAGGCAACCTGATTAAGATAGGGCAGGTAAGTGAGCTTCTGCGTCAACACGAACAAATTATTGTCCGGATGAACGGCGAGGACGAGACCAGACAGGCCTTGAACTATCTCACCCAGATTCAAGAACAAGGAGCGAGCTGGATCAAGCACATCCAGGTCGAATCAAATCGCCAGAATATAAAACAGATTCAAGTTGACGCTCCGCTCAGTCACTCGGCCGAAATCAACGCACTGCTGGCGCAGCAGCAGCTTTTTGCCGCCGAACTTCGCCCATTAGAGGCAAGTCTGGAAGAAGTCTTCCTCGAAGTTACGGCTTCGGCCAATCCTAATACTGAACATCCTGGTATGGCCGCCCTTGCGAGAGAAGGAAACAGAGAAGAAATGCCAATTCCTCCATCAAGCGCACCCAACAGTATCCAGGGAGGGAGATAAGTGATGCAAGTAACCCAATCTAACGATCCAGAGAAGTTTATTCCGGCTCAGCCACGTACGTCTTCCGTGATTATGGGAAGACAAGACTACTTGAGCACAGTCCTGCGCCTGATCGGGATGGAGCTTTACAAAATTCGCCATCGTATCATGTCGAAAGTTCTGGCGGCTCTTGCCATTATTGCAACTATTGCTGTTTTCGTTGTAATCATGTTGCTTTTCCTTATTACTGCAAATACGCCTGTAAGTAGTTATGTCAGCGTCCAATGTCAACCGGGTCAGACCTGCCCACAACCCAATGCAACAGACCTTCAACAGGCCCAGGTCCAGAAACAGACGAGTGAAGCAAGTATCTCACAGGCATTACGAATTCCTGGCTCATTGGCACTTGTTAATCAGGTTTGCCGCAGTCTTGTCATGATTTTTATAATCATTCTCTTCGGCACAGTCGTTGGAGGCGAGTATAGTGTAGGAACCATTCGCTTGCTTTTCACACGAGGTCCGACACGCACACAGTTCTTATTAGGGAAAATGGGGACTGCCCTTGCGATCATCCTCCTGACAATACTCGTCCTGGTCCCACTAGGAATCATCGTTGGTCTGCTCTGTAACCTTGTTACGGGCATCTCTCCCAGCGTTGATGGCCTTTCAGCAGCCTGGTTTGGGCAGGTAATTCTTTTCTTTCTTTCGACGGCCCTGGGTCTTTTCCTTTACGCGATGATGGCAATTTGTTTCTCAACGCTCGGGCGTGCAACTGCTGCTGGCGTTGCCGGTGCCTTAAGTTGGGCATTCATCGAGCCTTTGGCCAGCACGTTGTTGAGTGCTGCTGGCAACTTCACTCCAGGAAACTGGGGAGATATCATTAAAGCCATTCCCGATTATCTACCCGGAAATAATCTTGGAGCGTTAATCACTAACGAATCACCAAGATTGCCCAATACAGTAACAACAGCGCCGACGCTCTCTACTTTACATGCTATCTCTGTACTGGTAGTCTATCTGGCGATCTTTATCGGCATCTCTCTCTGGGTAAACGTTCGTCGTAATGTTACAAACTAGCGAAATCAAGAAATAACCATGCTCAACGCGGATCGGATTAAAGAACAGGCCTATTCACTCGGATTTGACCTTGTGCGCATTACCACAACGCAGCCCTTTTCCGATGCTGAACAGACCATCAAAGAACGCATTAACATGGGCCTCTTTGATGGTCTGAGCTGGTTCACGCCAGAGCGGGCCGAAGTCTCGTGTGATCCAACCGCACTTCTCCCACAGGCGCAATCAATTATCTCCCTGGCAATGTTCTACCTGGTCCGGCAACCTGATCCACCTGCCAGCGATCTCCCCCACGGCCTGATTTCGCGTTATGCCTGGGGGGATGATTACCATGATCTGATTAAGCCAAAACTCCAACAATTCGCTGAATGGCTACGTCAATTGGCGGGACAGGAACTGGGACAAGAGGCAGAAACACGTCTTTTTGTAGACACAGGTCGGATGGTTGACCGGGCCGTTGCCCAGCGTTCCGGCCTTGGCTGGTACGGTAAAAATACAAATATTTTGACCAGAGGTTGGGGCTCCTGGGTTTTCCTGGCTGAGATTGTAACCAACCTTCCGATCCAGGCTGACGAGCCTCTCAAAGCAAATTGTGGCAATTGTGAAGTTTGTCTGCATGCCTGTCCCACAGGAGCACTGCCCGCCCCCTACGTGCTGGACATGACTCGTTGCATCTCTTATCTGACAATCGAGCTCCGTGGAAGCATTCCCATTGAACTGCGTCCTCTGATAGGAAACTTAATTTATGGTTGCGACATCTGCCAACAGGTCTGCCCGGTTAACAAAGTAGCAGAGAAGAGACTGGGCCTGAGGCCCTCGATTGAACCCGGTGGGCGACATTCTCATGAGCAAAACAGCCTCATCCAGATTCAACGCCGACCTGAATTTCAGCCTCGCCCATACACTGGAAGTACACCGGAACTTATCCCTTTGCTGGATCTAACGGAGGAGGAATTTCGTGAAAAATTCAAGCGCAGCCCCATCAAACGTACAAAGCGACGAGGCTTCCTCAGAAACGTCTGTGTGGCATTGGGGAATAGTGGAGACCTACGAGCGGTCCCAGCCTTAACAAAGGCCCTGAGCGACGTAGAGCCGCTTATACGGGGCCATGCCGCCTGGGCATTGGGAAGGCTGCGAGGTGAAGAGGCTCTGGCTGCATTGAAAAACGCTCTAGCAGGCGAGATCAATGAAGAAGTGAAGCAAGAGATCCAGCAGGCTCTTGAGATGTTCGCCAATTAAAGACTCACCAAAGCCATCACTGCCGTATACAACATTAACTACTCAAAAAAGGCAAACAAAAAAGACGCTTAAATAAGCGTCCTTCGTGTCTAACAACTGGAGAATAATTACTATAATTTTGCCGAGAGCACACGCTTGATTCAGCGTTCCTCCACGACTCCACGAGGGTGAAAACAAGCCTCTCGATCATTAGTCTCGCTTCGCTGCACACGTTGCCGTGCGTCCACTCGCGATCTATCCACCAGGTTCTCTTCCTGGGATCTTCTCACTCTCAAAG
>DASSXK010000114.1:0-4266 GCA_035703945.1 Ktedonobacteraceae bacterium
CCAATGTGGGATAATACAAGCCTGTCCTCAAACTTTCCGCTTTTAATGACTGCTTCAATAAAGTTTGCGCTATCAAAATCTGTTTATCGATCGCTATCCCTGGCCTTCGTCCTTCGTTTGAAGCGACCTCCATCCGTCTGAAAGTGATGTACCGGCTTTTGTTGGATCGATCGAAATCACAGGAAATGAAATGGAATGGATGGGGCTTAGTTCAGGCCCACCACATCTTTAATGTCCTGCAAGGTGCGGCTCGCCAGCGGGCGAACATTATCAGCGCCTTGCTTCAGTACCGCCTCCAGGGCGGGCAGATCGTTGATGACCTCATGGTAGCGTTTCTGTATTGGTTCCAGCGTCTCCACCAGTCGGTCGGTCAGGGCGGCTTTGAAATCGCCGTAGCCTTTACCCTCGAATTCGGCCTCGATAATCTCCTGGCTCTGCCCCGTCAACGACTGATAGATGCCGAGGAGGTTATCGATGCCCGGTCGTTCCTTGTCGAACCTGACCAACCGCTCCGAGTCGGTCGTGGCGCGCCCGATCTTCTTCTTAATCGTTTTTGGATCGTCCAGCAGATTGATGCGTGAGCTTG
The DNA here is from genome assembly GCA_035703945.1 of Ktedonobacteraceae bacterium. Lineage (GTDB taxonomy): Bacteria > Chloroflexota > Ktedonobacteria > Ktedonobacterales > Ktedonobacteraceae > DASSXK01. The sequence continues at coordinate 587 of DASSXK010000114.1, forward strand.
GATTTGGATCGCTCTTGCTCATCTTGCTTGTCGGATCTTCCAGGGACATGATACGCGCCCCGACCTCACGGATCTGGGATTGTGGAAGCTTGAAGACCTCGCGATTGTAACGGCTATTAAATCTCTGTGCCAGGTCACGCGTCAGTTCGATATGCTGCCGCTGATCATCTCCCACCGGTACCAGGTCGGTCTGGTAGAGCAGGATGTCGCAGGCCATCAAGACCGGATAGCAATACAGGCCGACATCGACGTTCTCCGCGTTCTCCCCCGATTTCGACTTGAACTGTGTCATGCGGTTCAACCAGCCCATCGGAGTAAAACAGTCCATAATCCAACTGGCTTCAGCATGCTCGTGGACATGTGACTGCACAAACAGGTTGCAGTAGCGAGTATCGAGGCCGCAGGCAATATACAGGGCCGCCAGCTCACGCACCTTATCGTGCAGCAACTTGGGATCAATCGGTAGCGTGATCGCGTGCAGGTTGACGATGCAAAAGATGTTCTCGTACTCCTGCTGAGAGTGTACCCAGTTGCGAATCGCTCCGAGATAGTTGCCCAGGTGGATATTGCCGGTCGGCTGAATCCCCGAGAAGACCCGCTTCTTGACGGGTTTCGTGCCAGGAGCGGTTCCTGCCGGCTCCTTCTGTTGAACGTTTTGACTATCGATGGACATGCTTTTTCCTCTTTCGGTGTCGTGTGGTATGAATATTGGATAAAAAAGACCATAAAAAAACACCACTCTTCCCATGCCAGGGACGAGAGGTGTGAAGCTCCGTGGTGCCACCCTAATTCAGATAATCTACCATACCCACCAATAGGGAAGGAGGTTATCTCTCTTTACCGGATACGCTGTTGATATCCTGTCCTCAATAACGGGGGACGTTCCGTAAGAATGCTACTTGCTCTGGCTCATTCAGAGGAATTGCCAGAGGGTTCGTTCTCTGCTCACAGGTCCATTCTACAACTGCAACGGTGTCGGTTTTCACCCGCCCGACTCTCTGAAACCTTTACGAGGTTGTGTACTCTTCCTGTTCATAGCTTTCAAATATTCAATTGTGCTTGTTAAAAAGTATATAAGGATCTAAAGGCGATGTCAAGGGGCGTTTTTCTGCTTCGCCTGCTTGCATTCTCATTATACACCTGGCAGAAATTGAGCGCTTCATTGCTCTATTTCGCTCATGATACTGATTTTTTATGGTTACTATACTGTATTTTATATATGTTTTGTTGATATGGAAGGAAAAAGAATTGAGAGGATGTTTTACCCTCATTAATACGATCGTGAATGGTATTTTTAGTCTCATAAAAGGATGTTTTATTATAGGGGCTTTAATCTTCATCGGGCCTGGCTTACTAATTATGGGGATAACTGCTCCATTCAGCACCATTACGACTCCGACTTGCAACGGCCGTGAGATGACACAAAGCGAGGAGTGCCAGCACTATACGAATGGGACACTGACTAAGACAAATGGCTATCAAGAAGAACTTGCAGATGAAAGAGGTTTTCAGGCCTGGTGGCCTGTATTCTTACTTATTGGTGTCATTGTTACAGGATTTTATCTAGTGTTTCTGACGAAAAGCATTCAGAATATGTGGAATAAACATAGGGGCCGCTCTTCTTCAGCAAGAAGTGAATCATAAATCGTCTGGCACTTTCCCTTAAAAGCGAATGTGCTGCGGCTAATAGTTGTAGTCGCCAGATAGGCCGCTGGGAAGCTGGCAGAACAGCATAGAATTGTTCTGCCAGCTTTTATCATTCAGGTCTTGTTTATGTGAAGACAGAGAGCTGGAAAGCACCCCTAATAGTTTTTCATCAGATACAGTACGCTATTGACATAATTCCAATTGAAAATACCCTGGTGCACGACCGCGCTGGCCCCTTCGTTATAAGCGCTGATGACATTATAGAGATTGCCTCTGAAATAGTTCCAGAGCCAGCGCAGAAAGAGCACGCCCAGGCGGGCATTGCCGACTGTGTGATAGGGGTCGAGGTGGGTATGATACATGGAATTTACAAACATCGCGGTTCCTGGCATAAGCTGCATTATCCCGATTCCGCCATCGAAGGAGATGACGTTTTGACGCCAGCCACTTTCCTGGGCGGCAATTGCCTCAACCAATCTTGCCGAGATGCCATGATTCCAGGCCTCCTGCCGGAGGTCTGCTCCGATTGTACTCTGAGAGGCCCACTGCAAGGCCTGATAATCGTACCAGAGCACCGTCCCGTTCGGCAGGATGCCGCTGGCGCTACCTCCGCCACCTCCGCCACCAGTGCTGCCCCCATGGCTGGAATGGGGAACACAGAGGGATTGACCGGCAAAGATCAGATTCACATTCCAGATTGAATTTACTCTTGCCAGTGTTGAGACTGTTGTACGGTAATAGTAAGCAATGCCGCTCAGAGTGTTGCCCCATTGAACGGTATACCAGATACAGTAATTACCTTTGCCGGGGTTCGCTGCTTGTGCGGCCTGCTCATTATGAACGAACACGATAGTTGATAAAAGGACCAGAATCGCCATCAGCGCGATCATTTGTTTAAAGATTAACGCCTTTAGAGGCCGTTTTGGCCTTTTTTGTCGCTCCTTAGGTAGGCTCGAAGCTAGCTTATTTTGGTCTATGACTGCAATTCCCATCTAGAAACTCCTCTCTGGTTTCACTATATCCACTCTCCAAATTGAGTAGTATCCATGTAAAGGGGTACTATTTGTGTTATCGGTATGGTTGTTGGAAAACTCGAATACAGGTGCTTCGATATATCTGCGCGAATCAGACAATTTGGGTTGATTGAACATATTGGATGCGTGTGCTTAATTCGGTATCAGGGAGAAAATCCAACATTGCAGATGATCGGGTCGTTTTTTGATGGATTAGCACTTGACGGCTGATTGGTGGCATACTAAGATCAAGGTAGCATTCACAAGATTAGGCAGAAGAAGGAAGCGGATTATCATGAAAACCGAAGAGTCTCTCAGTGCAACAGTTGAAGAATATTTGGAAACAATTTATAACATGGCAATGGAGGACGAGGTTGTGATTGGGGCGCGGCTCGCCCAGAAATTTGGTGTCTCCGCTCCTACTGTCACCGAAATGTTGAAGCGCCTGGTTCGTGATGGCTATGTCGAAATGGACCAGCGGCGGCAGGTAACTTTGACCGAAGAGGGGAATGCGGCGGCTGAGGCGGTGCTACGCCGCCATCGGCTGACGGAGCGTTTTCTGGTAGATATGTTGGGTCTGCAATGGCACCAGGTTCATGAGGAGGCCTGTCGACTGGAGCATTTTATCTCTGGTGTGGTTGAGGCTCGTGTGATGAGCAGCCTGAATCAGCCGACGACCTGCCCACATGGCAATCCAATTCCTGGCGCTGTGAATGCCCGTACCTACTTGAAAGATAAACATGCCGTGCGTCTCTCCGATGTGCCTGTGGACGAGATGGCGACGATCCTGTGTATCTCTGAAGTTGTTGAGGATGAAGAAGGCCTGATCCTTTATTTGCACGATAAGGGTCTGACACCCAATACCAGGTTGAAGGTTCTATCGTCTCTTCCCTCGGATGAAGAGGCCGAAGAAAATTTCCGTGTCCAGATGGCTGATCAAGACGTGTTGATCAGCAAGTCCGCAGCCTCTAAAATCTGGGCAACCCGGCCTTAAGGCTGCGGAAAGCTAGAGTATGATTT
>DASSXK010000097.1:0-11785 GCA_035703945.1 Ktedonobacteraceae bacterium
GCTGAAAGATTAGATCTAAGTGGGGGCTATAAAACAGTCCCACCAGAACCAGGAGCGGCGCGACAAGCGTCGCGACCTGGATCGACGAGCCAGCCGCAATCGCCATACTCAAATCAACGCGATCTTTAAGGGCAATCACCAGTGCGCTCGTATGCTCTGTCGCATTCCCAACAATCGGAATAATCACCAGGCCAATAAAAACCGGGGACCAACCAATAAGTTTGGTCACAGGCTCAATCGCCCCGACCAGAAGTTCACTATTCCAGGCTGTTCCAATTGTTGCTCCACACAGAATCAAGAGCGTCAACCAGGGAGGAGGGGGTTTTGTGCCGGTACTCATCACCTCATGGGCTTCGCTCTCGCTGTTTGCTTCTTCAGCCTCATCGCCGGTCTCTCGGGGCGGTCGAACAGCATGCTTACCAAGGCGATGTGGGATACGGCGCTCAGCATGCAGGTGGAAAATATGGGTCGCAAGGTAGAGAGCATACACGAACAAGAGGATAATCGAAATCGCCACACTCATTGTCTCGATCCGACCGGGATCTTTAATCAGCAGCGAAGCAGTCGCCGGTAAAGCGAGGGCAGCGACGGCAAGGGCCATCATCGAAGCAAATTGCCCGGCATCGCGGGCATTAAAATATTGTTTTCCCCAACGCCAGCCACCAGCCGCAAGGGACATTCCTAAGACAAGCAACGCATTGCTGAGAATCGAACCAGTAATCGAAGCTTTCACCACAGTAATTAAACCGTGCTGGATCGCAACAATCCCAATGATGATTTCAGGGGCATTTCCGAATGTGGCGTTCAGGAGGCCGCCAGCAATCGGGCCAACATAGTATTCAAGATCTTCCGTGGCCCGACTAATCAAGGCGGCAAGAGGTATCAGGCTTATAACTGAGCAGATAAAAATGGCTATTTCTTGCTGCGAGCCTCCGATAATACTGATTGCAGGTGCAACAATCGCGGTCGCAAGCAAGTAATAGAGCCAACGTGGCATAATATCTCCACAGATATACAGATGAGTAAATCGTTACCAGCAACAATTACAAGGCAATTCGCTACAACGCAATTCGCAAAGCGCCACTGGTACTGATTTACTTAGCAGTAAACGAGCTTACTTCTTTTCGTCAACCACGTTTACTTTGATTTTTGCATCCACACCGGTCGCAATGCGAACCGGAACCTCGTAGGTGCCAAGCGAGCGAATTGGATCGGGCAGCTCGATCAAGCGACGATCAAAAGTGATGTTCTCGGCATCACGCAGACCAGCGGCGACATCCTGACTGGTAATAGAACCATACAGGCGACCCTGCTCACCAACGCGAGCCTTAAAGGTCAAAGCGACCTGATTCAGGCGCTCAGCCAACTGCCGATTGGTTTCCTGCTGCTTCTCCAGTTTACGCTGTTCAGAGGCGATCCGCTGCTGGCGGTTTGCCATCATTGCCGGAGTAGCCGGGGCAGCCATATTGCGAGGAAGCAAAAAATTGCGAGCGTAGCCGTTTGCTACCTCTTTAAGATCACCGGCCTTACCCAGACCTTGAACTTCTTTTAAAAGGATAACTTTCATCTCACACACTCTCCTCATAGGAGGAAGCACACAGAAGCCTTCCTCTCTCTGTCTTGATACGCGCCTTAGTATAACACTGACCTCGAAATGAACGCAAGTTTTCCGCCATCTGACATTTTCACAAAAAAACAGGTTGCGTCGGAGAGATGTTTTCAGACATTCATCCGACGCAACCCTTCGCAGCGGGCGAAAGAAAGCATTTATATGTTCTTAGCGATGCGCGACGTTTTGATAAACCGGCGAACACCATTCGTCGCGGTACTCTGGCTTCAGACCACGTACCACGTCATAGTAAAGTTGTTGCAGGGCAGCGCTGATCGGCCCAACAGTTCCGTCGCCAATGTTCCTATGATCGACACTTACCACAGGGGCAAGTTGAGCACCGGTACCGCACAAGAAGATCTCATCTGCACAATAGAGCTCAGTTCGATCAACGGCACGCTCGCGTGTAATCCGTCCCAACTCACGCTGAGCCAACCGCATCAACGTATCACGCGTAATGCCCTGAAGAATATTCTCCGTCGGAGCAGGCGTTACCAGCTCGCCATTCATGACCAGGAAAATGTTCTCAGCACTCCCCTCGGACACATGGCCATCGTTATTCAACATGATTGCCTCATCGAAGCCATTTTGAACCGCTTCACTTTTGGCAAAAGCCGAATTGACATAGGCACCGATAATTTTGGCCCGAGCCGGAATCGCATTATCATCAATGCGCCGCCAGGAAGAGACCCCACAACGCAAACCGGTCGTATCGATGTAGTCGCCAAGAGGTTCAGAGGTAAGGATAAAACTATCCGTCAAACCATGAAGCTTGACGCCGATAGTCTGATCCGCCTTGTACGCGACCGGGCGCAGGTACACATTCTGACGCTGCTCGTTGCGTTTGACCAACTCAACACTGATCTCAATCAACTGATCCACGGTATAAGGGAGGTCGATCAGCAGAACCTTACAGGAACGCAGTAAGCGTTCGTAATGTTCACGCAAGCGAAACAGCAGTACCTGTTGGTCCTGCTCATTCCAGTAGCCGCGAATTCCCTCAAAACAGCCCGTCCCGTACGCGAAACCGTGCGTCCGAACGGAAATCACCCCTTGATTGGCGGGAACAAACTCGCCATTCATAAAAATTTCTTTTACTGACTCCATCTTGTGCGAGGCAGGAAGCCTCATCGCTTCTTGCCTCTTCCTCCTTTTTCTGGCGCTACGTTCTCATGAAAGGAATCAAGTACCCGGGCAGGAATTGATATAATTCATGGAACGGGACAAAAATGTGGAACGACATCGTACCTACAAGATTTTCTTGCCAAGTGCAGAAAGGACGAGTTCAACCGCAAGAGACGCGGTTGCGTTCTCACGATCAAGAATCGGGTTAACCTCGACAACATCCATTGAAACAAGCCGGTTGGCATCTGCAACCATTTCCATCGCCAGGTGGGCTTCACGGTATGTCAAACCGCCGGGGACGGGAGTCCCTACACCAGGGGCATAACGGGGATCAAGCGAGTCCATATCGAGGCTGAGATGAACACCATTATTATATTGACCCGCGACGGAGAGGGCTTCTTTCATCACATCAGAGATACCACGATAATCAATTTCAGACATCGTAAATACATGTACATTGTTTGCACGCAGTAACGCTTTTTCGCCTTCATCTATATCACGTGCACCTACAATAACAAGTGTCTGAGTATTGATTTTTGGTCCCCAGCCTTTGACGTGTGTCAGGCGTTGATCCCCTTCGCCTGCTAACGCCGCCAAAATCATGCCATGAATGTTTCCAGTTGGAGTTGTTTCTTCAGTATTAAAATCGCCATGTGCATCGATCCAAATGACACCAATATCTTTATGAACACTGGCAACACCGCTGATCGAGCCAAGAGCGATGCTATGATCTCCTCCCAAAATAAGAGGGAAGTAGTCATTTTCTAAAGCTGTGCTTACAGTTGTGGCTAGCTCTTCAGAAACCTGCACGATTGGTTCCAGGTATTTCATACGAGAATTGCCGACATGTAAGCCTTCTGGCTGAGCGACTACGAGGTTTCCCAAGTCTTCGACGGTGTGACCTAGCTTACGTAACTGGTCATTTAAGCCAGCGTAGCGAATGGCGCTAGCGCCAATATCCACGCCCCGTCGATCTGCACCTAAATCCATAGGTACGCCTATAACACGAATACGCATCCTAATTTTGTTGCCTCCTGCTCGCCATTGAACAGTATGATAATTTATGACTAATTATAGTCGGTGGATTAACAATTTGTCCACGTCTGGCTGCTCTCTAACAGCCAACTCGCAAAAAGTCGATTCGTGCACGCCAAAGCGTGGCTTTCCAGCAACATTTTTGCAGGGTCCCTCCAGGCCACGGCAGGATCTAAAAGTCCTATCAGACGAAGAGGACAAGCATACCTGCGTAAGTTGAAGATCTACATGAACACAATCTGGCGCTTTCTATTGCATCGCTCGAAGGTACGAGAGGATTGCCGGGAGACCCTGACTGATAATCTCGTGTGGAGGTACACGCAAGGCAAGATTGCCTTCCAATTGTAACATATGCAAATCCTGTAATTCTACCAGCGTGGATGGAAGCATCTGCAACTGGTTATTGCTAACATTGAGCCAGTTGAGAGACTGCAATGCCCCAATCGAATCCGGCAGGGTTTCCAGTTGGTTATCCGCCAGATCGAGGATTTGTAAGCGCCTCAGCATTCCCAAAGAATCGGGCAGCGCGTTCAATTGGTTATGATGCAGCTCGCACCAGAGCAGGCTTTCCAGCCCCCCAAAGCTCTCCGGCAGGGTCGTCAGAAGATTGTTGCTGATATTCAAACGCTGCAAGCCAGTCAATTGTCCCAGGGTCTCAGGAAGCGAGGTAAGTTGATTCCCACCAACATCCAGGGTTTGCAAATTGTGTAAAGATCCAATCTCAGGCGGCAGCTCGCGTAGTTCATTCACTTTCAGGTTTAAAGTAACCAGATGGCGCAGAGCCCCAATCTCAGGCGGCAGTTCATACAGATCCACACCCATCAGGGTCAATGAAGTAAGCTGGCCCGATTCGCTATATTCCGTCCTATCGATAGATGAAGCGATCCTGGATTCCAGGCGCTCAACGATTTCTCGGTCCGAGAATGTAATTGACATACAGCCTCCTTGATCTACAAGCCTCTACTTCCAGCCAGGAAGCCGTTTTATTCGTGGCAGCTCAGTCCTGTCTCAATGTCATGTGCATTGTCATTTCGCGCTACAAGCTGGCTTACTCTCCTGACCGAATGGTATGAAAGGTATTCAATTAATACAGCCGATATGGACAGCTATTTGATGCAGCCTGCATTGTAATAGAGTAATTTTGGAAAAGCAATCATGCGATACAAGCATTTGCTGAGATTAATCATTTTATGAAGAAAGACCAGGATGTATCCCATTTCTCCAGGAGGGGAGATTTCAGGCGGGTTGAGAGGACATCAAGCATTGGGTATAATGCACCATAACAAGAGAAAATACGATCTGCTATGCCATGATATATCTATAGCAAAATAGGACCAGCCTTAAAGGCCCTGACCCAACCGCATCCCATGTGCAAATATTCTTCTATCTAAGCGTCCGAAGTAGTGCTCAAGTCCCTGCCAGCGCAAGATTTTCAATCCATTGTTGACGAATTCTATCAGGAATATCTTTCACAAGAAGCGTGTTTTTAAGAAGTAGAATCACAGGAAAAATGGAGATTCTGGCTTTTCTTGTGAACTATCAATGGTGCGGAGTACAATATTTTCAATGCTCCGCAAGGTCTTTTTATCTTATTTCCAAAGCTTCAGAAAGTGAGGCAATCTATGCACTCTCACCTGCCTTTAAGGCATAAGCGACGTTTTACCCTGGCCTCTGTGTTTCTTGCGATTATCGCCGTTGTTCTGGTGGCATGTGGCTCGGGGAACTCCAATAACAGCTCAAATTCATCTGGTCATCAGCTTGCCAGCAATCAGGTGTTAACCTTTCCAAATGTAGGAACACAGGATATCGGCGTGCTTGACCCGGCTCAGGGACCCGATGGCAACTCCGCACAGGTCGTCAACATGATCTACAGCGGCCTGGTACGTTCCGACAAAAACCTGAATGTCATCCCAGACCAGGCAACCTGGACGATCTCATCCGACAATAAAGTCTATACCTTTCACCTCAAAAAAGGCATTGCCTTCTCAGACGGCACGCCCGTTACGGCCCAGGATTATGTCTACACGCTGACTCGCGCCCTGCTGCCTGAGGTCAAATCGCCCGTGGCAAGCTTCTTTGAAGGCCCTATTGTTGGATCAGATGCGGTCGCGAACGGAAAGACAAAAACCCTGAGTGGCGTCAAAGCGCTTGACGATCAAACCCTGCAAGTTACGCTGAGCCAGCCAACCCCCTACTTTCTGGAAGCTGCGACGAACTCGCTTTATTATCCCCTGAACCATAAATTGATCGACCAGTACGGTCAAACGGCCTGGACACAGCATGTTCCTGGTGCGGGGGCAGGAACGGGACCATTTATGGTCAAGGAGTGGGTGCATAATACACGCATGGTCCTGGTTCCCAATCCCCACTATTACGGAGCAAAAACCAACCTCAAAGAAGTTGATATGCCTTTTGTGGTTTCGCCCGACACGGCCTTCCGTTCATATCGCGCTGGTCAGTACAGCTTTGTCTGGAATATCACCGCCAACAACCGCGATCTGGCCAGGACGCTGCCAGGTTTTACGTCGCAGCCGATTCTGCAAACGGACATCCTCTTCTTCAGCAATAAGATGGCCCCATTCAATAATCTCGCAGTACGCCAGGCCTTTGCCTATGCCACAAACAAAGACATTCTGGCACGGGATATCTTTAAAAACTCGGTTACACCGGCCCCAACGATTATTCCGCCCGGAATGCCTGGGTACCAACCAAATTATCCCGGATTGACCTATGATGCGGCTAAAGCTAAATCGCTATTCCAGTCGGTCTATCCCAATCCCCAAAAAGTCCCAACCATTACTTTTGCCTATCCAACAGGTCAGGTTTCTACATTAGAGGCGGCAGCGCTGCAACAAATGTGGCAGCAAGCCATAGGTATTCAGGTAAAGTTGCGTTCGGTCGATCTCAATGCTTATAACGACGAGACGGCGAAGCACGAGGTGCAGTTTGGATTCACCCAGTGGGGAGCAGACTTCCCCGATCCTTACGACTGGCTGGCTCTAAACCTGACTTCAACGGCTAGCAACAACAATGGCGACTGGCACAACACCCAGTTCGATCAACTGATTTCTCAGGCGGAAAAAACCTCTGGAGATGCCCGCATCAAGCTCTATAACCAGGCGGAGCAGATCGCGATTGAGAATGTAGGCTGGCTGCCATTGGATCACCAGACAATCACAGCGGTCATCCCTCCCTACGTTCAGGGAGTGCAGTTGAACGGCAATGGCCTGTACTTCGGGGACTGGTCAACTGTCTCTCTCCTGCAACATTAAAACCGCTAGTGGTTGGGGGATTTTTCCCCAACAAGCTCTGCTTGCTAGCTTGAAAAGCAGTAACGACTAGTGTTATACTAACAACGCAGTTTAAGTCGGCCTGTCGAACTATTTCGGCGGGCCGTCGTGTTAGAACGTCGACCTCCGGCTTACAGCAGCACTTACACACGTTACCAGTTTTAGCTTGCATGCGTGTCAAAATTATAAGCGCAATGTACCCCGGAAAACGCCAAAGCGATGATGCTTTGGGTGCGATGCGGCATAGATGACCTGAGAGTGGTCAATATTAAGGAGGTCCTTAATACGTGGCTATCGATACGATGAATCCATATGAAGTTGCTGTTGCACAATTTGATGAAGCAGCAGATCGCCTGGGCCTTTCGCAGGCGATGAGAGCTATTTTACGTAAGCCCAAACGTGAACTGATTGTAAATTTTCCTGTTCGAATGGATAATGGCGATGTAGAGATGTTCACCGGCTACAGGGTCCAGCATAATATCATTCGTGGCCCTGCTAAAGGTGGCATTCGCTTCAGCCCCGAAGTCTCGCTCGACGAAGTACGCGCTCTGGCAATGTGGATGACCTGGAAATGTGCGGTAGTAGGCATTCCCTTTGGCGGTGCCAAAGGTGGCGTGATCTGCGACCCTCACCAGATGTCCAGTTCTGAACTGGAACGCCTCTCGCGCCGTTATGCGACTGAAATCTCCATTCTTATTGGACCAGACAGTGATATTCCAGCCCCGGATATGAATACAAACCCACAAATTATGGGCTGGATGATGGATACCTACTCAATGCATCGGGGCTACTCCGTTCCCGCCGTCATTACTGGCAAGCCGATTGCCATTGGTGGAAGCGAAGGCCGCCTGGAAGCCACAGCTCGTGGCGTACAGGTCGTTACCCGCGAAGCAATGTTAAAACTCGATATGCGTCCAGAAGACTGCAAGGTTGTTGTTCAAGGGTTTGGCAACGTTGGTGGTATCGCAGCACGCCTGCTCCAGGAGTTAGGCTGCAAAGTCGTAGGTTTGAGCGATATCAGCGGTGGTGTTTACAATCCTAATGGCATCGATGTAGTCCGAGCGGCACGTCATTCGCGTGAGCATGGTACCCTGAAAGGACTTGGAGATGTAGAGATAGTCTCCAATTCCGAATTGCTTGAACTTCCCTGCGATATTCTGGTTCCGGCAGCCCTGGAAAACCAGCTTACTGGCAAGAACGCTTCGAATATCAAAGCTCGCCTGGTCGTTGAGGCAGCGAACGGTCCAACCACACCGGAAGCCGATCGCATCCTGAACGAGCGAGGCGTGACGATTGTTCCCGATATCCTGGCCAATGCTGGTGGTGTAACTGTCAGCTACTTTGAGTGGGTCCAGGATCTGCAACGCTTCTTCTGGAGCGAAAATGAGATCAATTCCCGCCTGGAAACGATTATGCAACGGGCTTTCCATGCGGTCTATCAGAAATCAGTTGATGCCCAGACGAATCTGCGCATGGGAGCGTACCTGTTAGCTGTTGCACGCGTTTCTGAAGCAACAGAACAGCGTGGAGTATACCCGTAAGCGATACTTCGCATCCATTTCCCAGGACAGGCGAGACGCTAGATCGAACTATTTCAGTCTATCGTCTCGCCTGTCTTTTTCGTTTCTCAGGCTACCTGCTAGCTTGACTTGGTTCGGCATGAAGAATTTTGAGGCGGATGTCTGTGGTACTCTCGCCCTGCGTAGGACTCCACCCTGGCTCAATTGAGAAGATCAAGGAAAGATGGCTGCCAGCCCTGAAACGGGAGTAAAGTTCCCCACCTCGGATCATCGTTCCATGCAGTGGTTTTCCACCACCGGCGCTTTCCAGCTCCATAATCAGGTTACGCCCGTCTTTTTTGTTCAAACGCACGCCTCTCAACAGGATACGTTCAATCTTAAAAACTGGCTCCGGGTTGCCCGCGCCAAAGGGACCAAGCTGCCTGATCTTACGATAGGTCTGGTAGTTCAGACTGCTCAGCTTTTCAAAGGTGTAATCGACCGAGCGAACCTGGATCATCTGAAGGGGTTCAACTTCTGGTGGGATAACTGAATCTTCCACGAGTGGACCATTTCCATTGGGTGCAAGCTGATCGACGTTTATATGTTTGTCTTCAACTTTCCAGTTCAAGAGATAATCGCGAAGCAGCTCAATCTCCCCGGTCTCAATCGTAAAGCCCGCCGCCTGAGCGTGGCCCCCATAACGCGCCAACTTGTGAAGCTCATCAAAATCGCGCAGGGCCATTACCAGGTTGAATCCGCCATAGCTACGTGCAGATCCACGACTCAAACCATTCTCACCATTGCTATTCAGCACCAGGACGGTTTTCTTCAGTTCCTCCGCCAGGCGACCAGCGGCCAATCCAATGATGCCTTCAGACCAATTGGAGCCACTCACTAGCAGCACACTGTCATCCGGGCGCTCACGAGCTTGCAGACGAACTTGCTCCATCAATTCCTCAGTCTGTTGTTGACGTGCTTGATTAAGACTTTCCAACTCCTCAACGTAAGCCGCAGCTTCAGTCGGGTTATCGGTTGTCAGCAACAAAAAGGCCAGGCCAGCATCTTTCATGCGTCCGGCAGCATTGAGACGAGGAGCCAGGGCAAAAGCAATATCTTTCTCTTTGAGGTCGCCTGACCTGAGATTGGCACGTTGAATCAGGGCTTTCAAGCCCGGTTTAGTCGTGGTATTCAACCGTTCAAGTCCCAGTTTGACCAGCGTATGGTTTTCGCCTAACAGGTTTGCCACATCTGCAACCGTCCCAATCGCCATCAGATCAAGCAGAGACTGCTCTTCCTCGACGGATCTACCAAAGGTCCGATAGAGAGCCTGAACCAGTTTAAACGCCACGCCAGCGCCACAGAGATAGCGTTCCCCCGAGGAACAATCCCGCCGCCAGGGATTTATCAAGGCAACTGCGGCAGGTAATGGATCAGGTGGATTATGGTGATCTGTGATAATTACATCAATACCCAGGGTCCGTGCATACTCCACCTGCTCAACATCGGAGCTGGCATTATCGGTAGTGATAATCAGAGAGGTGCCGCGAGCTTTTAGAAGATCCAGGGCCGGAAGATTCAGGCCGCAGCCATCTTTGAGGCGACTGGGAATATAAAAATCCAGGCGTACAGAGTCGGGTTTTAGCAGGCGCAGCGCCCTGGTCAGCAAAGCGGAAGAGGTGACACCATCGGCATCGTAATCACCATAGACAGTGATGTGCTCGCCGCCAGCAAAGGCTCGTTGAATTCGTTGGACCGCAACTGACATATCTCGCAAGGCAAATGGATCAGGCAGTTGGTCATACCTGGTCTGAATAAACTGCTGGATTTCAGTCAACGATTGCAAGCCGCGATTGTGCAGAATTTGAGCATGCAAGAAATCCACCTGGGCGCGTTTGAAAGGCTCATATTGAGTTGTAGTCAGGCGTTCAGCGATCTGCCATTTCACTGACCCGGATGTCCAGGTCACATTTGATTGCTGAGGCAAAGGTTCCACGTAGTTATCCCTCACTAATCTGGCAGGAGCCGTAGAAACACTTCATTGCCAAGTAGGCGTCCATGCGTACTCAGGCGAATCCAGTCCTGTTCCTGCTCCAGCAATCCCGCCTCATCCACAACGTGTAGACGATCGCCAACGAATTGAGAGAACGATTCACCGAAACGCCGTTCGAACGTTGGCAAATGCAGTCCCTTCGCAGTCCGAAGTGCCAGAAAGGCGGTTTCCGACATTTGATCGGGTCGAGAAACGACTTCTCCCTGGGCCTCTGGCATCTGGCGACCTTTGAGCATATTATTATAGTCAAGCGGTGCCAGGATATTCGAATAGCGGCGACCCCCGAAGCTGGAATGCGCTCCTGCTCCCATCCCGATATAGGGCAAATTGTACCAGTAGGTCAGGTTATGCCCACATTCGTGACCCGGCAAGGCCCAATTCGAGATCTCATAATTATGATACCCGGCCTCAGCTAGCAAGCGATCCGCGTACTCATACATATCGGCGCACAGGTCTTCATCGCCGGGAACAATTTTCCCCTCATTGTTCCAATCGAAGAAAGGTGTGCCCTCTTCTACAATTAGAGAGTAGAGTGAAAGATGTTCTGGGCGCAAGGCCAGAGCCTGAGCGAGTGTGTCCTGCCAATGTTCCATGCGCTGTTCAGGCAGACCAAACATGAAGTCCACATTGATCGAAGTAAAGCCCGTGTTACGCGCATATTCAACAGCCTGAACAATTTCCAGAGGCGTATGAATTCGTCCCAGTACTTGCAAAAGATGAGCGTCGAAGCTCTGAGCACCCATACTCAGACGATTCACTCCGGCGGCCCGCAGACCCTCCAGGTGCTGTTGTGTCAGGGTACCAGGATTGGCTTCCAGGGTAATTTCAGCTTCCTCATCGACCGCAAATGCTGAGCGACAGGCATCCAGAAGACGCGTCAACTGGGCAACGCTAAGCAGGCTAGGAGTTCCGCCGCCAAAGAAAATCGTGCGAGCACGTCTGGGGGTCCCGTCAGCATGGCGAGCGGCCTGCCCGGCCAGTTCTATCTCTGTCAGCAGGGCTTTGACATAGGGCTCGCGCAGCGGAAGAATCCCAGCATACGTATTAAAATCGCAATAGTGGCAGCGTGTGTGGCAAAAAGGGATATGCAGGTAGAGCGAAACGCTTTCCAGCAGATCTTCAATTGGTTCAGTATAAATTTGCAGGTTCGATGGGGTATGCCGTGAAATTATAG